>LFSZ01000068.1 GCA_001512885.1 Rikenellaceae bacterium DTU001 | reverse complement strand
TCTAATTCTTGATCTTTTAATATGTTTTTCATAATTATAAATTTTGGTAAAATTAACAATTATTTCTATATTAATCCAATATTAAATTTAACAATTGCAATTTTCCTTTGTTAACAAAAATGTTTTACTTTTGCATATAAAGTTTTTTAAAAAATAATAATTGTTTTTTTATGCATTGGAATGTTAAAGATTTTCGTCAGCATTTTCCCTTTTTTAACAATAATGAACAAATAGTTTATTTAGATAATGCTGCAACTACTCAAAAAAATATTGAAACTATTAATAAATTGAACGAGTTTTATGAATATTATAATGCAAACGTGCATAGAGGTGTTCATTATCTTTCTGCTAAAGCCACCGAATTATTTGAGAAATCTAGAATTATATTACAACAATATATAAATGCCAAATATGATCATGAGATTATTTTTACTAAAGGCACTACTGAGGCTATTAATCTAGTTGCACACAGCTATATAGAAAAATTTTGCAAAGCTGGTGATAATATTATAACTACACCGATAGAACATCATAGCAATTTTGTACCATGGCAATTAGCAGCTGAAAGAAAAGAATTAGAATTAAGATTAATACCTTTTGATATAGATGAATATAGGCTAAATCTAGATGTATATCGAAATTTAATAGACAAAAATACCAAAATCGTTGCTATTACACAAGTGAGCAATGTGCTAGGTATCGAAACACCTCTAAAAGAAATAATAGAGATAGCTCATTCAAAAAATGTACCTGTTTTAGTAGATGCAGCTCAGGCTTTTCCACATTTGCAGATTGATGTTCAAATTTTAGATGTAGATTTTTTGGCATTATCAGCTCATAAATTCTTTGGTCCTACCGGAATGGGCATTTTGTATGGTAAAGAAAAATGGCTAGATGCTATGCCTCCTTATCAGAGCGGTGGTGAAATGATAGACAATGTAACTATAGAAAATACTACTTTTAATGAACTTCCTTTTAAATTCGAAGCTGGCACACCTAATTTTGCTGATGCTATTGCATGGGGAGCTACTATTGATTTTATTAATCAATTAGATAGAGGTCAAATGTTTGCTTATGAAGAAAAATTGTGGAATTATGCTTATCAAAAATTAACTAAATTACCATTTGTGAAAATTTTTGCTTTACCAAATCAAAAGCATTATGGGGCTATATCTTTTATAATTGAAAATATTCATTCTTATGATGTTGCTAGTTTTTTAGATGAATTAAAAATTGCCGTTAGAGTAGGGCATCATTGTGCTCAACCTTTGATGAATCTCCTAAATGTCAATAGCACAATTAGAGCATCCATTGCTCCTTACAATACCATAGAAGAGATAGATAGATTAGTGGAAGGTTTGAATATTGTCTACAAATTTTTTATTAGAAATTGATTTTTATATGAATAGTATTGAAGAAAAGGCAAAAAAAATAGAAGAAGAATTTTCTCTATTCGATGATTGGATGGACAAATATAGTATTTTGATAGACAAAGCTAAAAATTTGAAACCTCTAAATCCTAAATACAAAACACCTGAATATTTAATTAGTGGCTGTCAATCTCAACTTTGGCTAGCTTGTGAATATATAGATGGTAAATTATATTGTTTTGCTGACGGTGATGCTATTATCACTAAAGGGATGGCTGCGATTGTTTTAGAATTAGTGAATGGCGAAACCCCTGAAAATATCCTCAATTATGATTTTGATGTTTTCGAAAATATTGGTTTAAATGCTCACCTCTCTCCCACTAGATCTAATGGTTTGTATAGCTTAATAAAACAAGTGAAATTATATGCAATGGATTATCTCACAAATAATAAAGAAAATGATAAATAAAGAAAAAGTAATCGAAATTTTAAAAACTATTTATGACCCTGAAATTCCTATAAATATTTGGGACCTCGGTATAGTGTATGATATCGAAATAACAGAAAATAATGATATCATCATTACTATGACATTGACAGCACCTAACTGTCCAATAGCTGATATTATATTAGATGATATTAAATTTTCTCTAAAAAATCTTGATGAAGTTAACGAGGTCAAAATTAACCTAACCTTTGACCCACCCTGGTCACCAAACATGATGTCTGAAGAGGCCAAATTACAATTAGGACTTTTTTAGAGTTTTTTTATTAATAAAACTCTAAAGACACAAATCAGTGACACGATAATTAAACAAAAATGAGCTTTTTTTTAACATATTTAAATTTGTAGATATTTACAATATGCATAGTTCAACTTATTTAAAATTTAGAATTCTCCCTTTTCAATTACAGATTATAAGGTTTAAATGAAACCTAATTAATCGTTTTGAGTTAAAATTTATAATTTTGCAATCTCATTATTAAAAATTTTATTTTATGATAACTACCAAAATTTTATTAATCACTATATTAATCTCTATTTTAGCTTTTTTTAATAGAAACCTAATGAATACATTTCTATTTTATCCATACAGAATACATCATAATAACGAATGGTTTCGTTTCATAACAGCTGGTTTTATTCATGGGGGTATATTGCATTTATTTATAAATATGTGGGTGTTATATATTTTTGGTATTGCTATTGAAAAATCACTAGCTATGTTATTAACAAACGATAAATTACACTATATTATTTTATATTTTGGTGGCATGTTTTTTTCTTCATTAATTCCATATTTTAAAAATAAAAACAACCCTCAATACATGGCATTAGGAGCATCAGGTGCCATTTCTTCTATTGTATTTGCTTTTATATTATTATATCCCACAGAGAAATTGATTATTTTTCCTATTCCTATTGGGATACCTGCATGGATTTTTGGAGTCTTTTATTTGATTTTTTCTTATTATCAATCTCGTAAAAGCAAAGATAATATAGCTCACGATGTGCACTTTTATGGTAGTTTATTTGGTATTTTATATCTGATAATAGTGAAACCTTCACTTTTAATGCATTTTATAAATAGTATTTTTTAAAAATTATAACCAGTTGTAACATAAACTCCAGTGCTACCATCATTTTTGTATAAGCTTTGCCCTACATCTACACTAATAATAAAATTATCATTTAAAACAAGGTGTACACCTAAACCCAAGCTATGATGTAGTCTATCAGGTATATCTTTGTAATCTATAAAATCATTGTTTATATGATTTATTGGAATTTTCACAGGATCAGTGATGATACCGAAATCATAAAATGGCTTCACACGTATTTCTCCTAATTGTTTTTTTGTTTTAAAGCTAATGGCTAATATTCTAGCTTCTAAATTACCATAGAAAAATCCATCACCCCAGGCTCTATTTTTGTAGATTCCTCTTAGAGATTTACTACCACCTAGTCCTTCTACTAATGTATTATTTGAAAATGCTTGAGTGATATATGGCATGAAGTAGAATGGTGCCTGAGCTCCTATTTGATCTTGATATCCCAATCTGAGAGCTATGATACAATGTTTATTAAATAATGAATAGAAAAATTTAAAATTTGTAGATAGTCTCAAAAATTCTTTGGATTTCAATGATGAAATTTCAGGATTTGCTAATAAATTTATTTCCAAATAAATACCGTTTGTCGGATTGAATATCTTGTCTCTACCATCATAAACATATGATACACGTGGAGCTATTATCCAACCTCCTTCAGCCTCATCATCTCTGATAAAATTATTATTTAAATAATAATCAATCAATAGTGTCGTATCAGGTAGAGGTTTTTTTTGATGAAATTTATTAATAGCATCTATATTTACTGTGCCAATCTTGTAATTAAATATGTGTAATCCGAATATTAAAGATGATTGATTACTCAATTTATACCAAACATCATTAGTAAGTCTAAAGATTTTCCTATCATATCTATAAAACATTCTGCTAATATAAGCTTCATTATTGTCATTCATATATTCTGGATGAAAATTAGATGCATAACCATTAAATCCATAAAAATCTGAAGCTTGCTCATGTATATATGAAAAATCGCTAACTATACGCCATTTACCATTTTTAATCTTTTTGCCACTATCAAAAAATAGTTGACTGATAATGCTACCTCGAGTAGTTATATCTAATTCATAACTAATATTATAAATGTAATTAGGATACAATCTGCCATCTCCAAAATCATAAATACTCGTAAGTAAACCAATTTCAAAACCTAAATCAGAATTATATAAAATAACTGGTAAAAAATTCCATCTTTTGCCTTTCACTATTGTATCTTGAGAATAGATATTTGTTGCTACAACAAAACAAAAAATAATTAACAAAAATTTATGTTTCATAAACTATTATTTTTTATCACATGTTTATTGACAATAAGATTGCCAAAAAACATATAAAGCCCAGACACAATAAATGATAATATAACAAACTCTGGGATAAAAATGCCAAAAATAATTAACAACATTACATATATTAATCCAGCAATTATACTTTGAAACGCAATATTAGGTGAAATATCAAAATGAAATGCTGCCCATGCTGCTGGCAACACTGTAAATCCTATACCTGTAATAAAATTAACAACTGCTACTATATCTCTAATAAAATATGCAATTAAAACAGCTAATAAAATAACTAATAATGTAATAATCTGTGTATTCTTTTTTAATCTTTTATCATCGTCATTGGTTTTTTTAAATAAATTTAGAGCAAATCCTGATGAAATAACAAAAATCTGCGTATCTGCAGAACTCATAATAGCTGCAAAAACCATAACCAGAACAAGAGCAGATAATTTTTGCGGTAATAATGCTACTAGTCCAGCTCCGAATGCATTTGTAGGTGCTATATTTGGATTTGCTATTTTAGCGGATAATGCTATCCAAGTAATTATAATACCACTAATAAAAGTTAAAATTGCAGACCACCAAAAACCTTTTTTAACAACTTTGATACTTTTGGCAGCGTAAACTCTCTGCCAATATTCTGCACTTTGAAAAACTATCAAAATCCCAAAAAGTAAAAATGCTACCATCATCCCCCAATCCAATTGAGTATTTTTATACATATCAGGTATTACCGTAGGAGCATCATGCATCCAGATAATTCTGAGTAGTACTATCATTATTACCATCATTACAAAATATTGAAATATATCGGTTCGTATCACACTCTGAAAACCACCAATAAACAAATAAACCGCAAGCACTAGAGCGGCAAATATTAATGATCTTTCATAAGTCCAACCACTCACACCAGCTAAAACTGCAGATCCAGCTATAAACTGATTTAATAACATTCCTAAATATACTGTCATTAGTACAATAGTAGTAAGTGTACCAGTTTTTTTATCATATTTAATATAAAACCAATCCATCATTGTATAAGTAATATTTTCTTCACTCCATGATTTTAATTTTTTAGCATATGGTATAAAAATAATAAATCCTATTGCCGTCCCAAGAAATACAAATAAAGCAGATAATCCAAATCTAAATACATATGCAGAAAAGGCTACTAACGCAGCACCTCCTATATATGAAGCTACTACAGACGTCGTAAATCCAAGTGTTCCTACTTTGCGTCCTGCTATTAAAAAATCTTCTGTTGTTCTCTTGCCTGAACCTACAAGTGCAATGATTATAGTAATTAATGTATATAATGCTAATAGCCAGTGATAATCTTGCCAAGTACTAAAGTAATCTATAATTTGGCTAATCATTTTTTTTACAAAAAAAATGATTTTTTTTCATTATGTAATATCAAAATGATAAATTACATCTTTCTTTAAAAAAAATAAAATTAAGCATTTTAATAATTTAATATTTTTTTATAAATTTGCTTTTATAAAAAATTGAATTATGAAAAAAACAATTTCTACAGACCTAGCACCTAAGGCTATAGGTCCATATAGTCAAGCAATAGAATGTAATGGGTTGTTGTTTGTTTCTGGACAAATACCTATAGATCCGAATACAGGTGTAATAATAACAGGTGATATCAAAATGCAGACTCGTAGGGTATTGCAAAACATAAAAGCTATTTTAGAAGCTGCTGGATATACCCTAGATGATGTAGTGAAATGTACAGTACTAATGGCAGATATGAATGATTTCGCTGATATGAATCAAGTATATGGAGAGTTTTTTGTTAATAATAAACCTGCTAGAGCAGCTTTTGGAGTAGTGAAATTACCAATGAATGCAAAGGTAGAAATAGAATGCATCGCTTATAGATAAATGTGAGTTTATCTACCACTTAATAGCAAAATCAATTCTTATTATGCAAATAATAAATAAAAAATGACAAAAAATAAAGAAGCGCAGTAGATAAAAAAAAAGTTGATTTAAGAAAGTTATTATTTTCCAAATAAATATAATTATCTTCTGCTATCTTGTCCCCACATTAGTTTTTCTCTTAATACTTTATAAAATGAATTATCTTCAAACTCAATTAATGGGAAATATTTTTTAGATTTTTTTAATATGATTTCTTGTCCCATTTTTATAATGTGATAATTAGCATCTGCAGTCAATAAAATAGGTATATCTGGATATTTAACTTCTAATTTTAATTCTGTATCGTCTCGTATTACGAGTGGGCGACTATTTAGATTGTGAGGTGCAATAGGAGTAATTACAAAATTTTCCGAAGTAGGTTCTATAATAGGACCTCCACAACTCAATGAATATGCTGTAGAGCCAGTCGGAGTAGCTATTATTAATCCATCTGCCCAATATGAACATACAAATGCATCATTAATAAATAAATCTATTGAAATTAAATTCTGTTCTTTATATTGTTTTATAGTGATTTCATTAAGTGCATTATGAAATAATAATGTATGTTCTTTGATATTTATTTCAATGGTTCCCCGTTTTGATATTTTATATTCTTTGTTTTTGATTTTAATTAAATAATCTTCAATATGCTCTGGTTTTCCCCAAGTTAAAAATCCTAATTTCCCAAAATTGATTCCATACACTGGTAGGTTATATTGTAAACTCAAAGGCAATGTATCTAATAATGTACCATCACCCCCTAAAGATATTATACAGCAATATTCATTTATCAAATTGGTCTTTTCTATAATTATATTTTTTATATCATGTATTTTATTTTTTACTAATTTTTTCTCGCTATGATCGAAAAAATATAAACCAACTATTCCATTTTCTTTTCCGCAAAAATCACAGATTTTTTTGATTGGATCCATAAAAATATCTCGCCATTGAGAAAAAAATATCAATACATTCATTTTTAGTTAAATATTTAAAAATCTCATTAAAAATTCGTAGTTGCGATATAATTCTTCATAAAATTCTTCTTCCTGATAAGAAGCATATACAATATAATCATATCTATTAAAAGTTTGAATAATAGGAGCTATATCCATTTTATCAATTTTTATAAAAACATATAATTGATTTTTTTCGGCATCTGCATGGATAAATGTAGCTAAAATGTGAGCATCATTAGATTCTATAATACTAGCTATTTGCGCCATAGTATAGTCGACAGGCTTGATTTCGAGTATTATAGTGCCTCCTGGATTATTTAAACTCATAAATGGCGATAGACAATGCAAAAAATCCACTCCTATTATAGATCCTATATACTGCATATTATGTGCTGTTACTGGACAAATGGATAATTTATATTGCCCCATAAATTGCAGAATATCAAATATGTGTGAATCTGATTGCACAGATACGATAGGTGTAGATAACTCTACATTACCTAATTGTGTATTTTCATCACTGATACCTATTAAATCATCTTCGTTTAAAATACCAAGCAATATATCATTATTTACTATTGGTAAGTGTGATACTTTCCATTCATTCATCAATTCTTTAGCTTCTTTTAAGGTAGTAGATGTTTTAACTGTAATAAAAGAAGTATAAATAAAATCTTTTGCAAACATTTTTATATCTTTTAGCATATTAAACAAAATTACAAAAAAAATATTTATATTTGCTAAACATTTCTATAGTGATTTTACAAAGTAATATGAAATATTATGGAAAATAATGAAAAGCTTATAGATGTTAAAAAAGTCATAGCTGATAAAAACCCTAAGTTATTAAAGGTTTTTCCCAATTTTATTATAAATTATATCAAACGTATAGTGCATGAAGATGAAATAAATGAACACATTATTAATAACAAAGGCATAGATGGCATCGAATTTGTAAAAAATACTTTATTTAAACTTTTTGGTGTAAATATTCAATATGAAGGATTAGAAAATTTAAAAAAATCACAAAGATATATAGTCACATCTAATCACCCTATGGGAGGCTTAGATGGGTTAGCTATAATGTATGTAGTGAGCATTGTAAATCCTAATATCAAAGTTCCAGTAAATGATTTACTGCTTTATATTCCTAATTTGAAAACACTATTTTTACCTATAAATAAACATGGCAGACAAAATGTAGAAGCTGCCAAAGAAATAGAAAAAGCTTATGCTAGCGATGCTGTCATTATTTATTTTCCCGCTGGCTTGGCAAGTAGAAAAATTAATGGAGAAATAATGGATCTGGAATGGAAAAAATCTTTTATTCAAAAAGCACGCCAGTATCAACGCGATATCATACCAGTTTATACTTCTGGTAGAAATTCAAATTTTTTCTATAATCTAGCTAATCTTAGAAAAAAATTAGGAATAAAATCTAATATTGAAATGTTTTTTTTGTCTAACGAAATGTTTAAACAAAAAGATAAAAACATCAAAATCATTATAGGCGAACCAATACCGTACACTACTTTTGATAAATTTAAATCTGATAGTGAATGGGCTCAATATGTAAAAAATATTGTATATGAGTTAAGGAAAAAATCTGAGTAAATATAAAAAAACTTGAGCATTATATTATATAAAAAACATAAAATGTTTAGCTATAGACATAAATATTTTTATCAGATTCTATGACTATTTCTGTATTATCGGCAGTCTCTACATAACCAATTATTTGAGCTTTTACATTATATTTTTCACTTATAATAATAATCTCTTTAGCTAATTCTGGCGAGATGTACATTTCTAATCTATGCCCCATATTAAAGATCTCATACATTTGCTTCCAATCTAGATTAGTAGAGGTTTGTATCAATCTAAATAATTGTGGTACATTGAAAAGATTATTTTTTACTATTCTTAAATTATTTACAAATCGTTTTACTTTAAGTTGACCACCACCAGTGCAATGAATGAGTCCATGAATATCTTTTTTATAATATTTGAAGACTTCTTTCACAATAGGCAAATATGTTTTAGTAGGACTCAAAAGATATTTTCCCATATCCAAGCTATCTATTGGTGATGTATCTGTCAAAAGGAATGACCCATTATAGATGAGTTTTTCTTCAGTATTATAATCATAAGATTCAGGATATTTATTTTTATAAATATTTTTTAATAATGTATGACGAGCTAAGGTTAGTCCATTACTTCCGATACCACTATTAGGATGATCTTCCCATAGAGCTTGTCCAGTAGATTCGAAGCCTATAATCACATCACCAGCTTTTATATTTTTATTATCTATATAATCATTTTCAGAGATAAAAGATGCAGCTACCACATCTATTGTAAGTGTTTTAGTGAGATCTCCTATATCAGCAGTTTCACCACCAGTCAAAATAAGATTTATATCATATTCCGCCATTTTTTCAGAAAAATTTTGAAAACCCCTAATTATTGCGGATATTACTTCTAGATTTATTAAATTTTTGTTTCTTCCAATAATATTTGTCAGATAAAATGGTCCTGTAATACCGACACAGAGCATATCATCAGTATTCATTACTATAGCATCTACAGCCAAGTTTTCCCACACTTTTATATCTCCAGTTTCTTTATAATATACGTAAGCTAATGCAGATTTAGTACCTGCACCATCAGCATGTAATGATATTAATTGTTTATCGAATGGTGAGCGAAAAAGATTACAAAAAGTAGTATCAGAAATACCGCGAGATAAAATTTTAATTGCTTCGAAGACATCTTGCTTTTGACTAGATGCACCATATTGATCATAAGCATTTTCTGATTTCATCATAAAAATTAAATTTCACAAAAATACAAATAACAAAAGAATATTAAGTATTTTTAGTAACACAAAATAATTAAAATAGAAAGTTATATAAAAAGTAGAGACAAATATTTAAATAAAGACAAAAAAAGGTATCAAAAAGAAATGGAGAAGATAAAATATTTAAATAAATTATCTCAGTAAAGAATTTATAATTTTTACTTTATTTATTGATTTTTTATATAAATAATAGGGGCCCAAAAAATATTTGAACCCCTACATTTAAAATCCAAAACAAGAGATATTATTGAGTTTTTTCTTTAATAATTTCTATTTGCACTGGTTTATTTTGTTCACCTGTAGGCACATAATCATCTCTAATGATTTGGAATGTAGTACGTCTATTTAGTTGATGAGCGGCTTCACGTTGATCTTTACTAGGTAGAGAATTTATGTATTCCTCTGTTAAAACTGTACCTTTTGGAAAAGTATACTCCTTACCATCTATTATAACAGTTTTGTCCTCTTCGAGTACTCGAGGGACTCTTTTACCAAAACCTTTAGGTATCAATCTATCAGGTTCTATTCCTTTGGATATCAAATAATCAACCACAGCTTTAGCACGTTTATATGACAAGCTATCATTATATTCGTGTGTACCACGCGAGTCTGTATGTGATCCGAGCTCTATTACAATATTAGGATTATCCATTAAAATCTGCACTAATCCATTTAAGCTATCCTGATATTGCGGTTTTAGTCTCCAATCATCGAAATCATACAAAATATCAGGCAATACAATTGGCTCTTTAGGTATAGGAATCAAATAAAAATCATGCACAAGATCTTTACTTCTATCTAAACCAACAGTAGTTTCTATACCCCTTTCGCCTAGATATTCTTCTTTTGAAACATAAATTGTATAAGTATTATTTTCGAATATTTGAGTTTTATCAAAAATATAATAACCATTGTTATCAGTAGTATCTATGTAAATATTACCATCTGAGCCTTCAATTCTAACTATAGCGCCTGGTATTGGTTTTTTGGTACTATCATCATATACTATGCCACTAATAGAAAAATATATGGGGGGTAATTTGAATGAATAAATATCGTCCATGGAAGATAAATTTCTATTACTAGATAAAAATCCCATTTCACGAGCTTGTTCTGTACGTAAAATTGTAGGATCATCTAAAAATATAATATGAAAATCATCTTGAGGTGAATTTAAGGGATAACGCAAATTTTCAGGTACAGTCCACTGCCCATCAATATATTCTGAACGATATAAATCTAATCCCCCCATTCCTGGATGTCCATCTGATGAAAAATATAGATAGGTTCTATTATTCACATATCTTAAGGTTGGAAACATTTCATTCCCACTTGTATTTATTATAGGTCCTAAATTAGATGGTTCTCCAAAGTCCTGATTTTTTTTAGTTCTTGTAGCCATCCATAAATCTCTACCTCCATAACCTCCTGATAAATTACCAGAAAAAATTATCATCATCTCATCATCAGAAATTGCCGGATGACCTACTGTAGCAGTTGAATCAGTGGTAAATGGTAACAATATAGGCTCTGCCCATGAGCGACCACGACGAGTAGTATAATAAATATTGCATCCTAAAATTTTCTTTTTTTCGACTCTACATCTAGTGAAATAAAAAGTATTAAATTTATTATTAAAGCATCCCACGCCCTCATTATGTTGAGTATTTAATATTTCTTGATCATCTGCCGTTACTGGTGATGACCAATTGCCTTTTTTATCTTTTTCTGCAATAAAAAAATCTGTAAAAGGTAATCCTGTCCATTCATCTATACCTTTACCTACTACACCATCCCTATTAGAAGTAAAAATAATAGATCTGTACCTTTTATCTGCCCAAGCTGTAGCAAAATCTTGATTTCTTGTGTTTAGCTTTCGCTCACTTGTTACCTCATACAAAGTAGGATTATCCATCCAGGCTTTTGATAGCTTACAGGATTCTATCTTAATATCCACCAGAGTATCGTTGGGTACTAATCCCTTGTATTTTTCGAAATTGTTCAACGCTTCTTCATAATTTGCCAAAGTCATATTTACTAATCCTGTATACCAAAAAACTTCAGGATCAGGATATTGAGCCCTTATCACACGATTGAAATATGATAATGCTTTACGAGCATCACCCATATTATAATAACATAAACCTACCCGGTATAAAATTCGATTTTTTTCTAATTTATTATCTACTTTAGGATAGGCTTTTAGATATAACTGCGAAGCACTATAAAATTGATTTAATTCAAATTTTTCATCTGCCTCTTCAACTAAATTTTTTTGTCCATAAACAAAAAAACTAGTAATAAATATTAAAATAAATGTAATGAAAATACTTTTGCTTTGCATATATAATTTTTTTGCTAAATTAAAACATTTTTAATAAATAATTTAAATTAAGATAAAATTAAAATTGTATTAATAATATTTGATTTCTTATTTATTGCAAATATAAATAAAAAATTTAATTGATTTACAATCAAAATATAAAATACTTCATAAATTAAATTAATTAAACATAAGAACTAATTCTAATATTATAAAAGTATAGAAAATTGTTATTTAAAAAATTTTGCGATTTTTTTTAAAAACTTATTTATCTTTTTTATATTTTTGCAAATTGTTTTTATAATAATATTAAATTAATGAAGAAAATTATAATATATTTATTAACTATTATTATCATAATTATAATATATCTATCAGCTTTAGAGGTAAAAGCTAATAAAAAATCAATCACATCTACATATAACATTACTTCTCCTCAGGTAGACAAAATACAATCTGCTGATATAATTTTGAGATTAGGATACGGTGTTATTTCAGAAAGCATAGCAAAATTATTAAATGAAGAATATAAAATAAGTCATTGTGGCATTATAGTTCCTTGCGATAGTTGTTTGTATAATTATAAAGTAATACACAGTGTATCATCATCTTTATCACCGATAAATGGTGTACAAGATGATTGTTTGGAGCATTTTATAAGAAATAGTCAACCTAATTCTATAATAATAACTAGGTACAAAAATTTAGATTCATTAGATATCCTAAATCTTATTTATTGGTCAAATTATTTTTTAGACAGACAAATACCTTTTGATCATAATTTTGATATTGTTGATTCTAGTTCCTTTTATTGTTCAGAATTAATACATTATATCTTTAAAAAAGCAAATGTCACATTGCTATATGATAATATAAGTAATCATAATCTTGATAATTTAAAATTTAAAATTTTTTGGGATGACAATAATTTCGAAATTATCATAAATCATCAAAATGAGAACTTTAGTAAATGAATGGTTGCCTGTAGTTTTTAATGCTATACAGATAACATCCTTTGTTATAGTAATTATGCTATTGATAGAATATTTAAACATAAAGACCAAGGGAAAATTTTTTAAAGGAATAAAAAGTAAAAGTTGGAAAAGTGTATTAACTGGTAGTTTGCTTGGTATATTGCCTGGGTGTATGGGTAGTTTTTTTGTAGTTTCTTTATTTACTCATGGGGAAATAACAATAGGTGCATTGCTAGCAAATTTTATAGCAACTACAGGTGATGAAAGCTTTGCTATGCTTGGCTTAATGCCTATAAAGGCAATATTAATATTTTTATTTTTATTTGTTATTTCATTTATTTCAGGAATTTTAATTGATAAAATTACTAAAAATCATACTTTATCTACTGATAATCAGCATTTTGTAATACATCAGCATGATTATGAAAATCTGAAATATAGTTCTATAAAAGAAAACATTAAACATCTCAGCCTATCTCGTGCATTATTACTATTTTTATTAATATTATTTATAATTATTATTTTACTACCCAACAAAGAACATGGACATCATGAAGGTGCATTTTCGCTAGAAATTATTTTGAATTATTTACTAGTTATAGTAGCTCTCTTAATGATATATCCTATTATAAAATTACCTGACCATTTCATAGAAGAGCATATGTGGGGACATGTAATAAAAAAACATTTTCTTAGATTATTTTTTTGGATTCTATTAGGACTAATAGCTGTCAAATTAATAAATAAAAATGTTAACGTAGAATATTGGATACATGATAATATATACTTAACGATATTAATATCTATATTAATAGGATTAATACCAGCTTCGGGACCTCATTTTATATTTATTAGCATGTATATAGGAGGTATAGTGCCTATATCAGTACTATTAGCTAATAACATTACCCAAGATGGTCATGCTGGCTTACCATTATTAGCAGAATCATGGAAAACATTTTTGTTGATAAAAGGTATAAAAATTATTATTGCATTTACAATAGCGGTCATAATACAATTAATATTTGGTTGGATATGAGCTAATGCTTTATTATCAAACATAAATTAAAATAGTAAACGGTTCTATAACGGATAATGTGGGTAATAAAATTTTAGATTGTTACAAAAAATAACTATTTTTTAATTATTTAGGTTATTTTTTAACCACAAAGTGCTATTTATAGCCTTTTTAATTCCATCTTTCTCTGCGTTCATTGTGCATTCTTTGAGAACTTTGTGGTTGATATTTAACTGTCCAATAATAAAAAAATCAATAAATGTTTAAGTTTTTCAAGTTTATATGTTAAATAATTTTTATATTTTTGCAAAAATTTTAGGCTATGAAAAAAATCGTAGAGAATACTAGCAAATACCTTGCTATGAGCAAGGAAGAGAATAAAGAATTCTTAGATAACCTTTATTCTCTAATGAAAAAATTAGAAGCTGATGTAGTCGATTATCAAGGTCTGAAAATACTCAGTGCCCCACCACTATGCCCAGACTGTCTAAGCAATCACATCATTAAAAATGGTTTACAAAATGGGATGCAAAACTATCGTTGCAAAGATTGCGGCAGACAATTTAGAGTTACCACTGGTACTTTTGTCTACAGGTTGCAAAAGAAAGAGAAAATGCTCGACTACATCAGATGTATGGTAGCAGGCAAAAGTCTCAGAGCTTGTGCTAAAGAAGTGGGCATCAGCTTACCAACAAGCTTCGCTTGGCGACACAAGATATTAGCAGCTCTACAAAGTTTCGAAGATAATATCAATTTTTTCGGAGTAGTAGAGATGGACGAACTATTGATGGATTATTCCGAAAAAGGCAGAATATACAAAAATGCAGAAGAACTGAAGCGAGCTAGGAAGCAAAAGCCAAAGAAAGTAGCCGTATTAGCTGCTACAGACAGAGCTGGCAACTTATTATTTAAAAAATTTGAAAGCAAAAAGCTAAGTTCAGAACAGATAGAGCAATTTTTGAAGGCTAAAATGCCAAAGGATGGAGTCATGTGTAGCAGTAATAAAAAAGCATTCAAAAAGGTTAGAAGAAATGTAATCAAGCATAAAGAAATAGTAACTAGCCATAGGCAAAAGCGAGGTATATATAGCCTGAGTACTGTCAAGAAAAAAACTAGTGAATTCACAAATTGGATATATTTCAAATTTAGAGGAGTAGCTACCAAATACCTGCAAAACTACATTATGTGGTATGTAGTGATGGGTAAATACCTCACAGGCAAGACTGTAAGCAATACTGGGCGAATGCTCAACCTCGCATCTTCGGACAGGTGGGCATGGTATCGGTATAGAGAGTTAGTGAATATAACATATGTTAATTGAAACATATGTTAGATTTCCAAATTGATTAATTTTCAAGTTTCCAATTCTCCTCATCCAACATATCTTAAGGTTATAATTTGTGTAATAAAATTTTAGATTGTTACAAAAAAATCATTATTTTTTAATTATTTAGGTTATTTTTTACCACAAAGAGCTATTTGTAGCCCTTTTAATTCCATACTTTTCTGTGTTTTTTGTGCATTCTTTGAGAACTTTGTGGTTAATATATAACTGTTAACTGTCCAATAATAAATAAGCCAATATTAAAAATCAACTCTTTTTAATTTTTATACATATAAAACGTTATAGAACTATTTTTTGATATACTTTTCTAACTTTATTTTAATTAATTTCTTAATAATAAATCATAACTAATTATATACAGTGTGAAACAAAAATTACAAGAAATTATTATATATTATATTTTTTTCAATTAACTTTGCATAATACAAAATGATTATAAATGTCTAACTGGCAATATTTAAAGAAAAAAACATTTTGGGCTCATATAGGGCTAATGTTAGTTGCTTTTATTGTTTTTATCTTCCTTGTTAAATTTTTTCTAAAAATATATACTAAACATGGCAGAGAAATAGAATTAGCTGATTTTACATATAAAACAATAGATGAGATCAAAAATGAAAAAGTGAAATTAATAGTGATAGATAGTATATTTAATGAAGATCTGCCTCCATTAACAATAGTAAATCAATATCCCGAACCTGGTATGAAAGTTAAACCTGGCCGCAAGGTATATGTGACAGTAGTAAGTAAATCATATGAGAAAGTTCCTTTACCTGATTTAACTGATTTAACATTGCGTGCTGCTACTTTGCAATTACAAGCTTATGGTTTTGAAATTGGTAAAATTGAAAAGATTCCCAGTATAGGGCAAACTGTTATTGCTATAAAACAAAATGGTAGGGAAATACCATGGGGCTCACTATTAAAAAAAGGTAGTACTGTAAACATAGTTATAGGTAGTGGTTTTAGCCCATCGGTAGATACATTACAATTTATCAATGAAATAGACTATGATATTTATTCAGATGATGAATTGATGTAATATTATGTATTATTTAGATTAATAAATATTTTTTTTATTAACTATTAAATATAATGGAAAATATGAATTTAGTTAAAGCATTTAATATCATTTTATTAATTTTTTTATTATTTCTTTTCAATTCTTGTAAAGAAAAAACGGAAATATTAACTTCTAAAATTATTTATGATGTTTATATAAGTCCAGTAGAGATAGAACAACCACATGTAAATTATCTCAGTCCAAAAAAACGACAAGAAGTATTAAAATTTGTAACAAAAGCTTTCAAAACCAATAAAGTAACTGATAGCATTGGCAATATTATTACTATCGATAATTTATCTAAAAAAATATATGAATTAGACACAAATGTAAATGCAATTGATAATGCATCAAAATTGCTCGAAAAATTCATTTTAGATCAATGGGACGTAATAAGATTTGAAGAATCCTGGGAATATAATAAAAATACTGGTCAAATTTTTAAAGCCGTAAAAAACCTTTCATTTATGAAAGGAGAAAAGGACTCATTTATGATGCCTACGATGAGTAAGCATATTTTCAGTATCGATGTTGCAAATATAAAAATGAAAAAGCCTGATTTAGATAAATCTTATGTGATTTATGATGTTTGCATTATCCCTCTGGTAGAGAGTACATCTCCTTACTATCATAATATTTCACTTAGTAGTCGTCAGAAATATTTCACAGATTTATTCAATGCTGTTAGAAATAATAAAGCTATAGTTTTAGATTATTTCTATGAAAAAATTCCTCGCGATAAGATCTCAGATTTATTTGTAATAAAAGGAATCGAAGAATTTACAAATAAAGAAATTTCCATACCTATATCAATAGAAGAGATCGGCAGGATTAAATTTATCGAACAATGGTATTGGGATACATCAAACTTAACTTTAAACAAATATGTATTTGGTGTAAATCCAGGCTTACAAGTAAGAAAAGAAGATGATTTAATTGGATTCTCCCCATTATTCTGGGCTATTTTTAATAAAAAAATTATTAATGATTTATAAAAATAATTTAGAACATTGTACTTTGTGTCCAAGAAATTGTAATGCCAAAAGGTATGAAAAGAAGGGTATATGTAGAGCTTCTGAAAAAATAGAGGTTTCATCTATCATAATACATAAGGGAGAAGAGCCGGTACTAAGTGGAAAACATGGAATATTAAATGTTTTTTTTGCCAATTGTAATCTCAGATGCATTTATTGTCAAAATTATCAAATTAGTTTATATAATCAATATTCAACAGAATATTCGGTAGATAAGCTAGTGAATAAGATAAAACAACTACTCCCCCCAGAGATATATCATATTGGATGGGTTACACCTACACATTATGCTAACTATATACCAGAAATAACAGAAAAATTAAAAAGATGGCGAGATGATCTAAAATTTGTCTATAATACCTCTGCATATGACAAACCAAATATGATAAAGGAATTAAAAGATTATGTAGACGTTTATTTGCCAGATTTCAAGTATTCGCTTCCAGAGGTTGCCTATAAATATTCTAAAGCAAGAGATTACACTGAATTTGCTATAAAATCTATTACTGAAATGATATACCAAAAAGGCACTACACTTCAGATAGATGATAATGGGTTGGCAATATCAGGTGTTATCATTCGCCATTTAGTTTTACCTGAAAACATAAATAATTCTCTAAAAGTACTAGATATTTTGTCTGATAATTTTGGTATCAATCTTTGGATATCTCTAATGTCTCAATATACACCTATTAAAAAATTAGATTTACCATTAGAATTGCAAAGACCTTTAAAAAGAAAAGAATATAAAATAGTAGTAAACTATATGCAAGAATTAGGATTTCATCACGGATGGGTGCAAGATTTAGAATCTATTGATTATTTATTCCCTGATTTTTCTAACAAATCTAATCCTTTTTAAAGAAAAATACTATTTAGACATAAAGTATTTAGCTGTAAACTGAATTATTTTACTTATTTAAATAAAAAATTAATAATTTTATCTTTTAAAAGTAAAAAATATGATAAAAAACAAAAAAGTTGTTATAGTTTTTCCTGCATACAATGCTGAGAAAACATTAGAACAAACATATAACGAATTACCACATGATATTATAGATGAAATAGTAATAGTAGATGATTGTAGTCAAGATAATACAGTAGAAATAGCAAAAAGATTAGGCATAAAACATATTATCAGACATGAGAAAAACAAAGGATATGGTGCTAATCAAAAGACCTGTTATGACAAATCATTAGAATTAATGGGTGATATTATTATTATGGTACATCCCGACTACCAATACACTCCTTTATTAATAGAACCAATGGCATATATAATAGCAAATGGTTTATATCCAGTTGTGTTTGGGTCACGTATTTTGGGGCGTGGTGCCTTAAAAGGAGGCATGCCACTATATAAATACATATCAAATCGAATTTTAACTTTTTTTGAAAATATTATGTTGGGTCAAAAGCTCACTGAATATCATACTGGTTATCGTGCATATTCACGAGAGGTACTTAAAACTATTAATTACCACGCCAATAGTGATGATTTTATTTTTGATAATCAAATAATAGCACAAATTTTTTATGCGGGTTTCTCTATAGCTGAGATTAGCTGCCCTACAAAATATTTTCCAGAAGCTTCCAGTATATCTTTTAAGCGAAGTGTCAACTATGGTTTGGGAGTAATAACCACTTCATTTCAATACAGGTTTCAAAAATGGAAATTAGCTAGATATGAGTATTTAGAACCAATAACAAAATAATAAATTATTAATTACGAAAATGATGCGTAACTTATCAAAAATCTCATCTGTTAAAATTTGCACAGGATTAATATCAGAAAATTTATTAAATTTGCAAAAAATAAAAAATTATGAAAGAAATTG
>LFSZ01000104.1:16857-20594 GCA_001512885.1 Rikenellaceae bacterium DTU001 | reverse complement strand
CGTTGGTACTGGACTAAATGCTCCTAAAACATTTGATGTAATAGTTTGTAAAAAAATTGCAGAATTTACAGGACTACCTTTCAAACCAGCAAAAAATAAATTTGAAGGCATTTCTACTCGTGATGCTATAGTATCTGCTAGCGGAGCACTAAAATCAACAGCAGTGAGTTTATTTCACATTGCAAATAATATTCGTTTTTTAGCTAGTGGACCCAGGTGCTCTATTGGTGAAATAAATTTACCTGCTAATGAACCTGGATCAAGCATGATGCCCGGCAAAGTGAATCCTACACAAGCAGAAGCTCTTACTATGGTTTGTGCTCAAGTAATTGGCAATGACGTATCCATCAATATAAGAGGCATGAATGGATATTTACAACTTAATACTATTATGCCTATGATAAATAGGTAAATCTAAAAAAATGATCTAGCAGATAAGATAATAAAGTACTCTCATTTAGAAAGAATCTTATTTGTTGATTCACTCTTCACTTGTACCTTAAGTTTTATAAATAATATTTTGAGTAATCTTTTAATATTTTAATCGACGTGTTTATACAAATAATTATTTTCACTTATAGTTTTATCTTTATTTATATTTATTGCAATATTGCCTGGACTTGGTGCATTTATATTTATTTTTTTGCCTTTTCTAATATATGCAGGAATATTTTCAAGTTTTTCAAGTTCTTCATCGTCTCTATAATTTCTACCATAACCTATTTTTTGTTCGGCTACTTTCGAATCGTCACAATATGTATTTTCATATTTTTGTGATTTTATAGTTGTAGATTGCGTAGGATTAAATCCTGTAGCTATTATAGTTACTTGTACTCCATTTAATTCTGGATTATGTGAATTACCCCAGATCACATTAGCACCACCAGTTTCATTTTGCAAATATGATGTCATTTCTTTAAACTCCTTAATAGTTAACTCATCAGATCCATATGAAATGTAGAGTAAAACATTTTGTGCACCTGTAATGGCAATTTCACTAAGCAGGGGAGAGTGAATGGCTGATTCGAGAGATTCGATTGCTCTATTTTCTCCTTCAGCATATCCTGTTCCCATTAGAGCTATACCACTATCTTTTATTACAGTTTTTACGTCTTCAAAATCTACGTTTACAATACCAGGTACAGTTATTATTTCCGCTATGCCTTTAGCAGCTGTCAATAAGATATCATCTACTTTAGAAAATGCATTACTGATTTTTAGGTCGGGGTACAATTCAAATAATTTCTCATTATGTATTACTAGTAAAGCGTCTACATTATTACGTAATTCTTCAATCCCTGTCATGGCTTGTTGATATCTTATATTACCTTCAAACATGAAAGGCGTTGTAACTATAGCCACTGTTAAAATATCTAATTCTTTTGCTATATTAGCAATTACAGGTGCAGCACCAGTGCCAGTTCCACCGCCCATTCCTGCTGTAATAAATAGCATTTTTGTATTATTTTTTAATAAGTTGCGTATTTCCTCAATACTCTCTTCGGCTGCTTTTTTACCAACCTCAGGTTTAGAACCCGCTCCTAGACCTGAAGCACCAAGTTTGATCTTTATTGGAATTGGATTTGTTTCTAAGACTTGTAAATCTGTATTACATATTACGAAGTCAACTCCTTTTATACCTTTGTCAAACATATGTTTGACTGCATTGCATCCCCCTCCACCTATACCTATAACTTTTATTATAGGAGGATCTGATGCTGGCAAAATAAATTCAAAAGATTTTTTATCCATATTATTATATTTTTTTATTATTAATCAAAAAAGTTTGATAAATTACCCCAAATATCAAATTTATATTTTTTTTGTTTTTTTTCTTTGATTCCATCGACTTTATTTTCATTCACTCTATTATTTAGTATAATCTGATTATAATCATTTTTAATAGCATTTAAAAGCAAGCCTATAGCAGTAGAATATTGTGGCGATAATAAATAACTCGATGTATCGTGTGATAATAAATGATTTGGAGTACCCACTCTAGATGGCAAACCAGTAATATAAGAAGATAGTTGAGAGGTATTTTTAATCAAAGATCCACCACCAGTCAGCACTATACCACCTATTAGAGGCATTGTAACATTAGAAATATTAATTTCATAATTTACGGTTTCTAAGATTTCTGACATTCTAGCACTTATGATTTCACTAATAGCTCTAAGTGAAAATTCTCTTTGAGGGCAATTTTTCATAGCCTGAAAGGCTATTACTTCATTTGGATTGACGTCAGCTGGTATAGCATTTCCATAGTTTACTTTACATAATTCAGCCTCTTCTTTTAATAACGAAAGGCCGTTTTTTAAATCTTCTGTTACTGCTTCACCTCCAAAGGGTATGACACACACATGTCTGATGATGTTTTCTTTTATGATAGCTATATCTGTGGTACCACCACCAATGTCTACCAAAACTACACCTCCTTCTTTTTCTTGTTCCTCTAATACAGCTTCAGCAGATGCAAGTGGTTCTAGCATAATGTCTGCAATGTCCATATCTGCCATACTAACACAGTTTTTTAGCATTTCTATAGCAGATATATTAGCTACTGCTGCATGTATTTTACAACTAAGTCTAGAACCTACCGCTCCTATGGGATCTGTGATCCCAGATTCATCATTGATAGTGTATTCTTGTGGGATAATGTGTATAACATCTCTACCAGGTTGCTTGAGCATTTGCTTTACAGTTTCTAAAAAATCATTTATTTCTTGTCCTGTAATCATGTTGTTAGGATTTTTACGAATAATGCTATGCTCTATGTTTAGGCTTTCAATGTATTTGCCAGCTATTCCTAGATGTACTATACCTACCTCTATGCCAAAGTCCTTTAGCATTTTCATTTTCAATTCTTTTAAACCATCTACAGTTTTTTGAACATTAATCACTGTACCTCTTCGTACACCTTTACTTTGAACAATTTGATGACCTAAAATTTCTAATTTGCCATCACCATTAAGCCTCCCAGCTACCATAGCTATTTTTGTTGTGCCTATATCCAAGCCTACATGTATTCGTTCTTCTAATGTGTCAACTTGTTTTTTCATATTTATTTATTTTTAAATTAATACCTAAAAAATTTTTCATAATTGTTTGATTGCTATTACTTGTGGGGGTACTCGCAGATCGAAACCTTCATATTCATCTACATTGGCTATCTGATGTATATGGTTGTAAAATATAGTGATATTTTTTAGTTTTTCATTTAGTTGATCTATATCTCCTAATTTAATATATTGATTTCCTACTAGAGGATATAGATAAAATGATTTCGGATTTTCTACATATATATCCCAAAATAATAAATTTGATATTTTGTTGTTTTTAATATTTTTTGCTAAATAAAAGAGCTTATCTAATTCAGTGAAGCCTTTTGATTCATAAGTGTATGACTGAATATTTTGAACTTTTGTGCCAATTTTTAATTTTGTTTTAATATTACCATAAGCCACAGGTATATATAAATTATATCTCGTTGGTACAGGCATCAGATATCCAGATGTATCTAATATGCACTCGTAGCCATTATTTGAAATGATATGCAATAATGGACACCGGGCCCAAGCTTCTATCTTGAGTGTACCATCTAATGTAATATTGCACAAAAGTTTTTCTATAAAAGGTGATTTTTTTATTGTTTGATAAATATTATCTAAAGGAAAATCCTCTATCACCATTCCTATCACTCTAGGAGTAACCTGGTATATTAAATCTAACACATA
>LFSZ01000104.1:0-16849 GCA_001512885.1 Rikenellaceae bacterium DTU001 | reverse complement strand
ATGCTATTAACCACTTTTTATGTTTCATATTCTATTAATTTATTTTTTATAGGTTCTCTTAGTCTATCTATATCTCCAGCACCTATCGTTACTATTATATCTTCGTTAATTTTTTCTATATTATTTAATAATTCATCCTTTGTCATTAAATATTTATTTTTATTATCAATTTTGCTTAATAACCATTCAGATGTTACACCATCAATGGGTTCTTCTCTAGCGGGATAAATATCTAATAAAATTATTCTATCCCATTTAGATAATGCATTAGCAAACCCATCAGCTAGATACAAAGTTCTACTGTATAAATGAGGTTGAAAGATAGCACAAAGAGTTTTGTCGGGATATATACTTTTCAATGCTTCAAATAATGCATCTATTTCAGTGGGATGATGTGCATAATCATCATAATATTTTTTATTTTTACTATTATAAATTAAATCTAAACGCCTTTTTAGGCCAGGATATGTACTAATAGCTTTTTTTATTTGATCAATATTAATATTATTTGATAAAGCAATAGCAATAGATGCAATCGCATTTTTAATATTATGTTTGCCAGTAATATTTAATTGTAATTTTTCTATTTTTATATTATGATAATTAGATTTAACATCAAAAATGTATTTACTATCTTTTAATTTAATATTATAAGCAAAAATATCTGAATTGTCAGATAAACCATAGGTTAGATTTTTTTTATTAGTTTGCAAATTTACATTTTCGTCTAGCCATATTTCATTTTTTGTCTTATTAGCAAATTCTGTAAATGCTGTTTTTAAATCTTCATAATTTTTATAAATATCTAAATGATCCGGTTCAATTGACGTAATGATACCAGTATCTACGGTAAATTTCAAGAAAGTTTTATCATATTCATCGGCTTCTACGATAAATTCTTTAGGTTCACCATTGATAATAAAATTATTTTCATAATTTTTGATAATAGCACCCACCATAGACATAAAGTCTCTATCAGCAGTATTCCAAATATGAGATAGTATGGCAGTTACAGTAGATTTGCCGTGAGTGCCAGCTACAGCAAAGGTTTTAAACTGTGGTGTGATCATAGCTAATATATCACTTCTTTTGTAAACAGGTAATTTCTTATTTTTTATAATTTCCCATTCAGTAAAATCATCAGCTATTGCCGGTGTATAAACAACAAGATTTATATCATTAGGCACTAGATCATTATTAGCTTCATAGTGAATATTGGCACCTTTATTTTCTAAAATATTACAAATCTCTGAACGTACCCTATCATATCCAGACACTTTGCAACCATTATAGAGAAAATATTGAGCCAGTGAACTCATACCTATGCCTCCTATACCTAGCATATATATATGTTTGACTTCTATATTATTTAATTTCATTTTTATCAATTTTTTAAATATTTTTCAATTAATTCTATAAAATCATTTATTGCATTTGGATTATGAAATTTACTAATGTTTTTGCTTAATTTTTTTTGTAAGTTTTCATTATTTATTAAATCCAATAATATTTCTTTGCCTTTTATATCTAATAAATTCTCATCTAGTAAGATAATTGCATTGCTTTCAGCTAGAGCTTGAGCATTAAGATATTGATGATTATTAACTACATTTGGCGAAGGTATAATTATAGATGGTTTAGCTAGAGCAGACAATTCAGCTAATGTACCTGCACCAGCACGAGCTATGACAATGTCTGCCATAGTATAAGCTTCTCTCATTTCTCTAATAAATGGTTTTACAATAATATTATCATTTAATTTATCTATATTTAAACAGCTATTTATTGAGTATTTATCGCCAGTTTGCCATATCAATTGTAAATCTTTACTTATCAAATCTGTTAAAATATTACATATAAAATCATTAATAGCTTTAGCACCAAGGCTACCACCCAGAGCTAAAATAGTTTTTTTATTAATATCTAGATTCCAGAAATTAGCGGCTTCTTCTTTAGACATTGGAAGCAAAATTTCTTGTCTCACTAGATTACCTATCATATATACATTAGGAGTTTTTATATAATTTTTTATGGTAGGATAAGCTGCACAAATGGCAGAAGCTTTTTTACTTAATTTAATGTTAGCAAGGCCGGGAGTGCTATTTTGTTCTTGAATAATGGTAGGTATACCTCTCCACTGAGCTAATTTGAGTACGGGATAGGTTACATATCCTCCAAAGCCAATAACTACTTTAGGTTTAAATTTTTTAAAAATTTTATTTAATTTTATCCAAGATTTTATTAGTTTAATTGGCAGGTTAATATTTTTTAATATATTTTTTCTATCTAAACCATGCATATCTAGTAATATTATAGGAAAATCATATTTTGGGATTATCTCAGATTCCATTCTGGCTTTATTACCGATAAATAATATGCCAAGTTCTGGATGCAGTTCTCTAAGCCGCTCAGCTACAGCTAAAGCAGGAAATATATGTCCACCTGTCCCTCCAGCAGAGAAAATAACCCATTTTTTTATTTCATTTTTTATTTTCATTTTTTATAACTTTTTATGTAATCATCCTGCCTCACTAATATTTTCAATTATTTCATTATCATCAGTTTCCATTTGCTCGTCTATTTGTTTTTGATCTTTTTGACAATCACGGGCAATACTCTGTATTATGCCTACTGCGATAGAGGTAAAAATAATAGAAGTACCTCCTTTGCTAACCATAGGAAGTGGTTGTCCTGTAACAGGTATAAGGCCGACAGCGACTGACATATTCACTATCGCTTGAAAGCCGATGTAAAAACCAAATCCTATAGCCAAAAAGGCCCCGAAAAACCCTTTACTTTGTTTACCAACATGAATAGCTCTATACATCAAAACACAATAAAAAAGCAATACAGCAATGCCTCCTACTATTCCTAATTCTTCGATAATTATGGCATAGATAAAGTCTGTATGAGACTGTGGTAGAGTACCGCGTTGAGTAGAATTACCAGGAAATTTACCTACAATACCACCATTAGCAATGGCAATATCAGCTTTCATTCTTTGATAAGGGACACTACCATTTTTATTAGTGAAACTTTCAATTCTAGATTGCCAGGTGCCTACGCGCCCTTTATTGGGCATTTGTAGCATTATTAAAATTGAAATTCCCATTATAACTACTGCAATGCCAATAGTAACAATCAAATATTTCAATGGTACCCTAGCTATATACATTATCAGCAATGCTGTAGCTAAAATTAATATTGCAGTAGATAAATTAGTGGGAAATATTAAACCTACAGTGATCGCAACAGCTATGATCATGGGCAAATAAGCTTCTTTGAAATCTTTTATATTATCTTGTTTAGAGGCTGCTATACGAGCTAATAAAATTATTAATGCAAATCTAGCAAAATCAGAGCTCTGAAATGAAATACCTATAACTGGTATTCTCAGCCACCTAGCAGCATCATTAGTAGTATGCCCTTTAAACAATGTTACTATTAATAATGGTACAGCCATTAAGAATAAAAACCTTGCTAAAAAGCCCCATATACGATAGTCCATTAAATGTACTAAATATGCTAATACTATACCGAAAATTAATATTATTATATGTTGTATTAAATAATATGTCGTATTGCCTTCATTGAATCTAAATGCTAAATTTCCAATAGTACTATATACTGCTATCATAGAAAATATACATAAAAATATATATATTATCCAAATAGTTTTATCGCCTTTAAAAATCTTAAATATACCTTTACTCATAATTCATTTACTATTTTTTTAAATTTATTAGAATATGTTTTACTAATTATATTAGATTTATTAGGTGCAAAGAGTATATTATCTCCTGGATCTGCAAATGCATAAGCCAATTTGATAGCTTGAGATAAATTTTTTACTGTATAAAATTCAGGTACCAAATAAGCGTAAATACTATTATGAATGTCATTATTTTTAGAAATATTTATCCAGATTTTTACTTTTTTTTCTATGTTTTCTGTTAAATATTTTGATAAATAAATATTGCTATTATCTAGTGATATCCATATGATAGGATCATTAGTCATTTCTAAAGCATAGCACAATGCATAATTATTAATAGCATAGCTATCATCTATGAATTTAACATTGTTTAATTTTCTTAAAACAACCAATCTATTTGTATTTTTAGTAAAATATTTTAGATAATTTTTAGATAATTTTTTTGACGATTTTAATTGATCATCTAGTAGATGTGGGATATTTTCTGCTAATGAAATATTATTAGATTTACTAATAATATCATTTAGTATATATGTCATTTTATTATTAACTTTTTTCATAATTATCTAATTTTTAGAGTAATAACAGCTAATATTGCTGCAATAATATTGATAATAATAAATCTATTGACGATAGTAACCTCGTGCCAACCTTTTTTTTGAAAATGATGATGAAGTGGTGCCATCAAAAAAACTCTGTTCTTTTGTGCATATTCTAGTCCAAATCTCCATTTTCTATATTTGAAAACATATCTTTGTATAGCTGATGATCCTATTTCTAAAAGAAAAACAAGACATAATAAAGGGAGCAAAAGTTCTTTTCTTACCAAAATAGCAAATACAGCTATTATGCCGCCGATCATCAAGCTGCCCGTATCCCCCATAAATATTTTAGCTGGATAGGAGTTGTACCACATAAAGCCAATTAGAGAGCCAACAAATGATGCTATGAATACTGTCAATTCTCCTGAATTGGGTAGATATAGAATATTTAGATAGCTAGCAAAGACAAAATTGCCTGAGACCCAAGCAAAAACAGCTAATCCTGCACCCACTACAGCCGAAGTGCCTGCACATAAACCATCTAATCCATCAGTTAGATTGGCTCCGTTGGTTACTAATAAGACTATTATTAAAATTATAGGTACAAAAACTATCCAAGCCCATTTTTGATAATCTTCTCCTATCCATTTCACTAAATTAGCATAATCAAATTGATTGTTTTTCACAAAAGGGATAGTAGTTTTGAGTGAACCTATTTGCTCGGGACCGAAATAATCACTTGCTGTTCGCATAACCGGGGCTTCTTGTACATCGGCTACAATATTAGTTTGTGATATTTGCTCTCTGATAGCTACATGCTTATTATTATACATCACTAAAGCTACTATGAGACCTAGAGCAAGCTGTACAATGATTTTGGCTCCTTCACTAACTCCTTTTTTGTTTTTCTTAAATACTTTAATATAATCATCTATAAAGCCTAATCCAGCCATCATTATAGTAGTGATCAGCATCAATATCACATATACATTTTCTAATTTTGCAAATAATAAAACGGGGATTATTATTGCTAAAAAAATTAAAATTCCACCCATTGTGGGTGTCCCTTTTTTACGATCCTCTTCTTCTAAGCCCAGGTGTCTTATTTCTTCTCCTATTTGCTTTTTCTTTAAATAATTTATAAAAGGTTTACCAAAGATCAAAATAATTAATAATGAAAATAAAGCAGACATAGCGGCTCTGAATGATATATAATTAAATAATCCAGCACCTGGGAAATCGTAAATTCTATCTAAATAAGTAAACAAATAATATAACATTTTTTTTAATTTTTCTTATTCATTGTTTTTTTGAATTAATGATTTGGAATACAATCTCTTTATCATCAAAATGATGTTTTATGCCTTTTACTTCTTGATAAGTTTCGTGGCCTTTGCCTGCTATCACTACTACATCACCTTTGTTAGCTAAATTGATAGCCATTTTAATAGCATCAGCTCTATCAGTTATTTTATAAACTTTTGAGTTTAAATTAGTCGGTACACCTTTTTCTATATCAGAGATTATAGCTTCTGGATCCTCATTACGCGGATTATCAGAAGTGATAATGACAATATCACTATACTCAGCAGCTAACTTGCCCATAAGAGGTCTTTTAGTTTTGTCTCTATTGCCACCAGCTCCGAATACTGTAATTATTTTGCCATCAATATCTATTTCATTTAATGTATTTAATATATTTTCTAGTGCATCTGGTGTATGAGCATAATCTATGATTATGTATACTCCATCATTATTAATTACATTAAATCTGCCATTAATAGGTTCTACCTTAGAAAGCTCTGACAAAATATCTTGTTTGTCGTAGCCTAATATTTTAGTACAACCATAAGCAGCTAGTATATTGTATGCATTAAATTTGCCTGCCAATAGAAACCAAGTATCATAACCATCTATTTCTAAGTGTAAACCTTCTAAAGTATTTTCTAAAATGCGAGCGTGAAAATCTGCCATNNTTTGCTAAACCGTATGTATATACCTGAGCTTTAGTATTTTGAACCATTATTTTACTATTTTTATTGTCGATGTTTATTAGCGCAAATGCATCGGCAGGTAAATTATCAAAGAAAGTTTTTTTAGCTTTTATATAATTTTCAAAAGTACCGTGGTAATCTAAATGTTCATGAGTAATATTAGTAAAGATAGCTCCAGAGAAATTTATTCCCAAGATTCTTTTTTGAACAATAGAGTGTGAGCTTACTTCCATTATAGCATATTTACAACCATTTCTCCACATTTCATTTAGTAATCTATTTAATTCTATGGCATCTGGAGTAGTATTTATAGATGGGAGCTCTACATTACCATATTTATAAGTAATGGTAGAGATGAGGCCAGCTTTTTTGCCAAGATTATTAAGTAATTGATAAATCAGTGTAGCAGTAGTAGTTTTGCCATTAGTGCCAGTGATACCGATAACTTTTAACTTTTTTGAAGGGTGATCATAAAAATTATCGGCTATTTTACCCTCTACGTCAGTAGAATCTTTTACTAAAATTTTGGTAATATTTTCTGGAATAGGAATATTTTCACTACACACTACCGCTACAGCACCATTATTTATTGCATTATTTACAAAATCATGTCCATCTACTTTATACCCTTTTTTAGCAATGAACAATCCATTTGCCTTGATGGTGTTGCTATTATTGCTGAGGTTGTCGATATTTAAATTAATATCGCCTTTTATGCTTTCTACTTCTATGCTATGTAAAATATCTTTTAAATTTTTCATAAATTTTGTATTATTTCAAAAACAAGACTATTTTATCTAGATTTTTATCAATATTTGTTAACGGTGCTGGTTTTTGATCTATTACTCTACCTGCACCTTTTATTTCTACCTTTAATCCTAATTTTTTTATTATAAAAAGTGCATCATGCAGTAGCATACCTTTAAAATCAGGTAGTTTTTGATTATTAATGAAATGAGAGGTTGCTATTACATCTATTTTATTAGTATCGAGGCGAGCAAAACCATCATTAGTATAAAAAGGATATGTAGTTACTTTAATATTAGATTGTACGTTTTTGATTAATTGAGCAGGAGTAAAAAAGTAAAGATTATTATTAAAAGTTTCTTTGTTTTCTATACTATAAATTTCTAGTTGAGTAGAATAAATTTTTTTAGCAATTTCATAAAAAACAGGAGCAGCTATTTGTGAACCATAATATAATCCTTGTTTAGGTTTATTTACTACAACAATGCAGGAATAGAGTGGATTATTAGCAGGAAAATATCCAGCAAAAGAAGCTACATATTCTTTGCCTTCACTTTTATATCCCCCATCTTTAGCTATCAATGCGGTGCCAGTTTTGCCTGCAATGGGAATAATAGAATCTTTGATATTAGATGCTGTGCCATGCTGTACGACGCCTTCTAATAAAGATTGCATAGTTTTAATAGATGCATCTTTAGCGATTTTTTTATTTAATACTTTGGGTTCTTTTTTCCATATAGTTCTATTTTCATCGATAAATTCATCTACTAGAAAAGGTTGCATCATTTTTCCATTATTTGCTATTGCATTATAAAAGGTTAATATTTGTAGAGGTGTCAATAAGACTTCATATCCTATAGATGTCCAAGCCAACGTATATCTGGAATATAATTTTGAGTTTGGAAAATTAACAGATGGATTAGGTTCTCCTTTTATGTCAATACCGGTTTTATGAGTGATACCGAAAGATTCTAATTTGTCAAAAAATTTTTTTTCATCGGAGCTGTAAGCTTTTATGATAGCTTTAGATATACCGATATTACTACTAAGTTCGAAGCATTTTCTTAGACTGATCTCGCCAAATCCGCCATCATGAGAGTCACTCATCACCTGTGAACCATAACGCCACGTACCGCTACCTGTATTGATGATTTCATCCAAATCTATTAATCCATCATCGATAGCAGCTAAGAGGCTAATAGTTTTGAAAGTAGAACCTGGTTCGTAGCGTTCGCCGATGGCATAATTATATACTTCTTTATAAGAGCTATCTGGCATGCATTTTAGATTAGCAATAGCTTTTATTTTGCCAGTAGCTACTTCCATTAATAAGACTGTACCGTGGTCAGCTTGATTTTCTTTTAAAACTTTTTCGAGAGCTCTAGTAGCTATTTGTTGATAATATGCATTGATGGTAGTTTTGATATGTTTGCCATCTATAGGTTTTATAGTAGATGATGTATCTTCGGCAGGTATCCATACTCCAGGAGCTATTCTATGCATCCATTGATAACCTTTGTTACCAGCAAGAATGCTGTCATAAGCTCCTTCGATGCCCACTTTGAAGTTGTCTCTTGAAAATCCTATAGTACGTTCAGCTATGCTGCCAAGAGGTTTAACTCGTCTATCTTTCTTCACTAATATCAATCCTCCACCATACTGTCCACGACTGAAAATAGGAAAAGTCTTTAGCTCCTCTACATCCTCATAAGATAAATTTGATTTGAATTTTACATACCTTTTGCCAGACTTTCTGATTTTAATTAATGAACTTTTGTAATCGTTAGCTGTTTTGTCTCTGAATTTATTTGCTAACTTTAGAGATAAAGAATCTATCTGTGTATCAAATAAGTCTTTTGAAACATTTTTTTCGTTTAGATCTAAATAAACATCATAAACAGGTATAGAAGTGGCTAAGACCATACCATCTTCTGAATATATATTGCCTCTGATGCCAGTGATTTCTACATATTTATATTCATAATCAAAGGTGTGAGAACGTAGCTCATCGCCTCTAACAAATTGAATATCAATAATTTTGTAAATAATCAAAATGCCAATAAATACGACAATAAAAAAGACTACACTAGCTCTTCCAAAAATTTTGGATTTAGCTATTTCATCAAATGGGATTTTATCTTGAGGCATTTTTTCTACTTTTTTTTATTTTTTTATTATTTATTTCTATTGAATAATCAAAAATTTTGATAGGTGGTTGATCAGAGGGTTTAAGTCCATCTTTTGCTAATTCTTTATAACAATATTCTAGATTCATAGTTGCTATTTTTCGAGCATTTAGCACAATACTTTTAGTTTTTAGAGCTTCATTCTCATTTTTTATTTTACCTAGTTCATATAGAGTTTTATCTATTTGATAATTTTTAGCAATGTAGAGTATCATCAAAAAAGTTATCCAAGCGATGAAGGGTAATTGTTTGATAAGAGGATCAGAAGCTAAGTAGTCGCCACTCATCAAAGCTTTGATGATATTTTTTTTATCCTTTTTTGATTTATTTTTACTCATAAATTTTCATTTTTAATAGCTACATACATTTTAGCACTACGTGCTCTAGGATTAGACTTTATCTCTTCATCATTAGGGGTTATTTTATAAATCTTAGACCATTTTTGATGTTTAGTACCTTTTAACCAATTTTGATCTAATAAATTATCTATTTTTTTTCTTAATTCATTTTTTACTATCTGATCTTCTAAACTATTAAAAGTAATGATACAAAGTTTGCCACCAGGATTTAATGATTTGTATGCTTCATCGATAAGCATTTTCAGGTTATCTACCTCATTATTTACAGCTATACGCAGAGCTTGATATACCTTAGCTAGATTTTTAAATTCTTTTCCCTTTAAAATATATTTTAACGCCAAATCATTTAATTCTGATGATGTTTTTATGGGTTTAGTTTTTCTACTATTTACGATATCATGAGCCAGAGATTTTGCGAAAGGCACATTCCCATAATTTCTAAAAATTTGTATTAGTTCATCTTCTGAAAAATTATTTAATATTTCTTTAGCGTTAATTTGCTGTTCTTGATTCATACGCATATCTAGAGGTACATCAGACATAAAGCTAAAGCCCCTAATATCTGTTTCTATATGATGTGATGAAAGTCCAAGATCAGCTAAGATAAAATCTACAGGTAAAGCTTCAAAATAATTAAGATAAAAGCGAACAAATTTAAAATTAGCATTGATCAGTGTGAATCTTTTATCATTGATATCATTAGTTAGAGCATCTACATCTATATCAAAAGCAAAAAGTTTACTTTTTTTTGAAATAATGGACAATATAGCTTGGCTATGGCCACCACTACCAAAAGTAGCATCTACGTATATACCGCGATCGAGCAGGGGAACTTCATTTTTTACTTCTTTGAGTAAAACTGGTATATGATATCCTTGATTACTCATGATTTATCCTCCTCGTCAGACATAAATGATTTGCCAAGAAACTCTTCAGCAAATTTTTGAAATTCGTTTGAATGTTTATTTAAATAGTTTTCGTATTGCTCTTTGTCCCAGATTTCTAATCTGTCTATGCTACTACTCAGCACCGCAGTATTTTTGATATCAGCAAAATCATAAAGATCTTTAGGTATCTGTATTCTACCTACTTTATCAAATTCTATTACTCTGACCCCAGCCATGTAGAAGCGTATAAAATCATTACTTTGTTTATTAAATCTATTAAGTTTGTTAAGTTTCTCGAGCTCATCATTCCATACAGAAATAGGTATCAGCTCTAGACAGGAATGATAGAGATGGCGCTTGATGACAAACTCATTTATTTGATATTGAGTAAACAGAGTTTTCCAAAAAGCAGGCATGAGAAATCTACCTTTTGTATCTACTGCTACTTCTGTCATTCCTGTAATTATGAACATTATTTTATTTTTTTATAATAGATATACTTATTAATTAGTATACAAATATACACACTTTTTACCACTTTTTACCACTCGAAAACAAAATGTCAATAACTTTTTTTTATGAAATGACGTCAAAGTCTTTAATAATCTATATTTTATTAGGATTGAAAAAAATAGGAAAAAATTAATGGTACGTTTTTTGATAGAGAGGAAAATTTATTTTTGACTTCTTTTTTAAGGATTTATGTATTAACAAGACGATGTTTTTTTTTATTGAGCAATTTGTGAATTGCTATAATATTATTTTGTTTGGCAACATACTTGTTGCCAAACAAATATCATTGTTCAGATTTTTTAAATAAATATTCTATGCCTATAGATAAATTAAATGTAAACAAATCATCAATCAAATTTTCATAAAATGGCTCACTAATAGGACCTAATGGTGGACTATATGGTTCATGATCCTGCTTAATAGTAATATAAAATTTAGGAGATAAATTTAAAGCTACTCTATCACTTATTAATTTTGAAAAATTAAGTCCCATTACACAAGATACACCCAATTTGTTTTGTATTTTTATATTATTTATTTTTTCTCTATAACCATTTACATAATATAATTTCACATCATAGTCTATTATTTGATCAAAATCGAAACCACCTAAAATATCCATTGAAAAAGTATTTTTTGATATAATCTGGTAATTGCCAATAATTTGTAAACGAATATTTTTTAATAAATATTCACACTTGTTATATTTTTCAGATGGTTTATCCCAGTAATATTTAGTTGCATAAATGGCACCAAAACTAATTTTAAATTTATCGATATTTTCAGAAAGTTGTAATGAAAAACCATAATTAAACTTATTATTATTTTCTCCTAAAAAATAATAAAAGTAGTTTGTATTAAATTCTGTAGATAAAAAAGTTTTATCTTGACTATAAATCTTAGATAGACTCAATAAAATAATTAAGTTTATTAATATTATTTTTTTCATAGGATTTATTAAATTTATAGATTATTCCTAAAGAGAATGCTATACTTCTCCATTTACCCTCACAATTACTACACGATATATTTGTAGATGTGGTATAACAAAAGTAATTAGCAAATAAAAAAGATACATTAGGTTTATATGCATATTCAATGTCATAGCCTATTCTAAAACCTCGCAAAAGTTTATTAATATCTTTGATAGGACTTTCATTTAAATTAATAATAGAATGTGAGGGTCTTGAAAATAAATTGCCAAGACTATCCTGAAGAATAATTGTAGACCAACTCTCAATATATCCTGTTACTTTAGAATATATGATATAACTTATGTATGGATTTAGATTAATATTAATATCAATTTTGTTTTTTGAAAATATATTAAACTGCAATAAAAGTATAAAATTCAAATAATTTATATTATAATCTAAATCTTGATATTTATGTCCCATAGCACCTATTACATCAGCACTTTTTGTTTTTAATTTAGTAGCAGTATTAGCTATTTCTAATCCTAGTGATAATATTTGATTATAATTTCTTATATAAAAAACAGAAGCAATATAATTATCATAATAGTAAAGGTAATCTAAATCACCATATTCTTTGTTTTCTTTTTTAGGTGTGAATAATGAAAACCAGTTAAATCCAGTAGTAAAACCAAGTTCAGATTTATAAAAAGCACTTGTGTCATTCATTTTTGATAAATTTAATTCATTATTGCTTGATAATAAAGTTTCAGATTGATTTGTAAGATTATAATTAATATATTGTGGAAAAGTATTAATACTGTATATAATTAAAATAAATGATAAAATAATTTGTTTCATAAAACACTCCTTTATTTTACTTTTTCCATTTCATCTATTCTTTTCTCCAATTCAATAACATACAGCGTCAGCTCCTCTACCTTTTTTAGTAGTATAGTATTCATCTCATACACATCCATACCATCTTTTGAAATTTCATCTTGGGTGGGTACATCGGGTAGATGTTTGTTTTGTTTGATGTATTGCTCTAATTCTTTTAGTGGCATTATATTATAGTTTGGTCTAATATTAATCATAATATAAAAAATATCTGAACGAAATTAAATAATTTTTTTGACATTTAAGCGAAAAAAATAAAATATTAATAACATTTTTTTACGAAATGAGATAAAAGCCTTTTATAATTAATGTATTATAAGAAGTAAATAGAATAGAAAAAGATTATGGTATGTTTTTATGTAAAATTGCAAATGATAACTCTAATCAGTTTATTATAGACCTAAAACATCAATACCTTGCTTAAAAACTATATCTACGGGTATTTTAGCATCATTTATTTTATTTAGATCTTTTTGTAAATCTGTATTTATTTTTCCTTTTTCATTAATCCACTGTATAGCACTTTCATAATCACCATTAGCTTGAATAGTTATAATTTTTTGGACCATATCAGAAATCGCATTTTTCATTTTTTCGAAGTCAATATTATATTTACCTTGACTATTTTTAGAAATAGCAGCAGCATCTACCAAAAAATTAAATTCTAACATATTAGCTATACCGTGAGCACTAGCGGCGCCGAATCTAACCGAACGAAAGATACTAGCTACAAAGGATGCATAATTTTGCTCTAATAGACCTTCAGTTATTTCCCCCATTTCTCTTAATTTTTCTATTAGATACAACCCCATTATATCTGCTTTGGCTTCTTCTATAGGGCTATAAGCTTCTTTGAGTGCTTCTCTAACAGTACCTTTATTATTGATAGTATTTTTTATACCTAAACCATGAGCTACCTCGTGAAACATAACATTTTGAAAAAAAGCATTAAATACAACATTACCTGCTATGTTTTCGTCTAAGATTAACTCTGCAATGGGCACAACAATTTTGTCAAATTTTGCTTGCATTACATTTTTTAATTGAAGCTTACGAGTGCCTTTTTTTAGTTGTACCTCTTCGTCATTAGGTAAATTGATAGCAATAGTTTTACTACCTGCATTGCAATCTCCAGCATAATAAATAGCATCATATACATTTATATCGCCCATAGATCCAGGTATTTCTTTTTTATATTCATCATTTACAGGTAATGATTTTTGTAATTGTGGCAATAATTTGCCATATTTTTCTAATTTTTTACTCCATTCTATATCTTTTATTAATACAAAAGATTCAAAAGCTGCTTTGTAACCAAAGAGCCGATCTTCATAATTTTCTATTGGCCCCACAATATATTCGATTTTTGAAGTTTTACTATCTAACCATGCCATGTCAGATGCGTAGTAGTTTGATGTTTTCAAAGCTTCAGAACGTAGTGAGAGGTAATTAGCAAAATTCTTATCATTTATTAGTTTGGCAGCTTGCTCTATCAGATCAGCAGCTTTACTTAGTTGTTCTTTAAAATATTCATGGTAATAAATAGCTAGTAAGTTACCATTTGCATCTCGTCTGATCATAGTATATAGCGAAGTTTTATCAGTATTTTGCCAATTTTCAAATTCTTCTTTTGTCAGATCTGCTGGATAAAAATTAGCCCCATCAGGTTTAGGTCCATAACCAGAGATAAATGGCTTATTATTATTTAATCTATCCCAAGGACCATAATTTATATATGAGTACTGTCTAAGAGTATCATTTGATATGGTATCCATCAAATTTTTATCACCAAATGCCTGATGCCAAAATAGCTCATCCATAATATCAGCAGCTTTTATCAATAATTTTATGGCTTGCTTTTCTGCATCTGTTAGGTGTGATAGATCTGTCTTTAATTCATAAGTAGCATAAATAGCTAAAGAGTCGATGGGAAGTATTGCTTCTACAGTTTCAGTTTTCTTTTTGCATCCACTATTTATAAAAAAAATTACTATCATAATAATAGGAAAAATTTTGGTTTTCATAATTTAATTTTTTAAAAATAAATTTTAGCAAAGATACAAATTTTGAATTATAAAAACAAAACAAAAAATTCAAATTTCTTATCATTTTTATTACTTTTAGTTTTAATTTTGCATTAAATTTTATCAACGATGACAGAAATTAAATTACCAGAATTAGATGATTATGATTATAAATTTTCAAATGAAAAGATAGCAAAATTTCCTGTGGAACCTCGAGATAGCTCCAAAATATTAATAGGAAACAATGAAAATCTTCAATTTGATTATTTTTATAATATTATAAATTATTTACCTGAAAATGGATTATTAATTTTAAATAATACTAAAGTAGTACCTGCAAGAATTATGGTAAAAAAAGAAACGGGCGCATGGATAGAATTTCTTTTGATGGAACCTGTAAATGCAGATAGCATAGCACAAGCACTCCAAGATATAGGTATGTCTAAATGGAAATGTATGATAGGAAATGCAAAAAAACTTAGAAATTCACCACATTTATCTTACTATTTTACTAAAAACAATCAAAATATATATATACAAATAGATGTAGAATGGCTCGAAAATAATGAAAATATAGTAACTTTTAAATGGCAACCTGAAGGTTTTTCTTTATCAGAAATTTTAGAATTAATCGGAGAGATGCCAATACCACATTATATAAAACGTAAACCAGTAGAAGATGATAAGATTTTTTATCAACCAGTTTTTGCTAAAGTAGATGGTTCTATTGCCTCGCCAACAGCAAGTTTGCATTTTACAGATAGAGTTTTTGAAAAATTTGAAAACAAAGGTTATCAAAAAATTTTTGTCACTTTACATGTAGGCGCAGGTACTTTTAAACCTGTTAAAACTTCCATTGAAGAACATCAAATGCATAGAGAAGAGTTTTTAGTGAACAAAAGCACTATAGATGTTTTGTATGAAAATATTAATAGACCTTGGGTTGTTGTTGGTACAACTACATTGCGTTGTTTAGAAAGTCTACTTTTATTTGCCGAGAATTTGTACCCTTATCCTATAAATATTAACCAATTTGATATTATGCATAGGAAATATAATAAAATTTGTGATAGAAAAATATTAATTGAAAAATTAAAAAAATTCTTAGAAAATAAAAATTTTGATAATTTATATGGACATACAAGCTTATTTATATTGCCACCAGCTACAGTCTTATCAGCAGATTATTTGATTACTAACTTTCATCAGCCTAAAAGTACTTTATTAATGCTTGTAGACGCTTTTTCTTCTATTTCATGGAGAAATATTTATGATTATGCTTTAGAAAATGATTTTAGGCTTTTTAGTTATGGCGATGCGTGTTTGTTAAAAAATAAATTATTGGATAAATAATGAGAATTATAATTTTTCATATTTCCCTCTAGCAATATGTAATTTTAATAGAGTTGTAAAAAGAAGTATAGTAAAGGTTAGGTAATATTTTAATTGAACTAAAATATTACTTGGTGGAATCAAAAGGGAATCGAAAAGGGTCCAGAAACAAATCATTGTTTTACTTCAAGTAGTTTATCTATACTTCGTATTCACCAGCCGCCAATACTCATCCCACGCCCATCTGTCTGATGATGCTAGATTTAAAAGCCAACCAATGTCAGATTCTATCTCACTTGTCAAGTATTTATGTGTGATTACAAACCACATCAGATAGCTCTGCAGGTATTTAGTAGCCACACCTCTAAATCGCCGCAACCAAACCTTGAAATCGTTCATATGCTTATCGACTACTTGTATACTGTAGACACCGCGTCTAATTATTTAATTATGCTATAAACTACGTAAAGTAAAACAATGGATATTTTTATGTAGCTCCGTCCAACAAATAGCGTTTATGAAGCGTAATTTTTACAAAGCTAAAATTTCTGGATCTATTTATTTAAATTGGAATAGAGATTATAGAGACTAAAAAAATTATTGTAAGGGAATCGAAAGGGGTCCAGAAACAAATCATTGTTTTACTTGAAGTAGTTTATCTATATTTCGTATTCACCAGCCGCCAATACTCATCCCACGCCCATCTGTCCGAGGATGCGAGATTTAAAAGCCTACC
>LFSZ01000056.1 GCA_001512885.1 Rikenellaceae bacterium DTU001 | reverse complement strand
ATGCCAAAGGATGGTGTCATGTGTAGCAGTAATAAAAAAGCATTCAAAAAGGTTAGAAGAAATGTAATCAAGCACAAGGAAATAGTAACTAGCAATAGGCAAAAGCGAGGTATATATAGCCTAAGTACCGTCAAGAAAAAGGCTAGTGAATTCACTAATTGGATATATTTCAAATTTAGGGGTGTAGCTACCAAATATCTGCAAAACTACACTATGTGGTATGTAGTGATGGGTAAATACCTCACAGGCAAGACTGTAAGCAATACTGGGCGAATGCTCAACCTCGCATCCTCGGACAGGTGGGCATGGTATCGGTATAGAGAGTTAGTAAATATAACATATGTTAATTGAAACATATATTAGTTTTCCAAATCTCCACATCCAACATATCTTAGGTTAAAATTTGGGTAAGCAAATTTTAGATTGTTACAAAAAAATAACTATTTTTTAAAAAAATATTAAAATTTTTAATTTGTATATATTAAATAATTTTGCAATAAAACTTATGCTTGATAATAATGAAATATTGGAATTAAATGATGAGTTTTATGAACATTACAAAATAATTGTAGATCCAGGACAATCTCTCATGCGTTTAGATATATTTCTAACCCAAAAAATAGAAAATATTAGCAGAACAAAAATACAAAATGCAGCTATGTCAGGTTGTATTTTAGTAAATGATGTCCCTAAGAAATCTAATTATAAAGTAAAGCCAGGAGATATCATACGTGTGATGTTACCTCATCCTCCAATTCCCATCGAAGTTTTACCAGAAAAAATAGATTTATCTTTGTTATATGAGGATGAGGATATTATTATAATAAATAAGCCTGCTGGCATGGTAGTTCACCCAGGATATAATAATTATACTGGAACGATGCTTAATGGGTTGCTTTATTATTTTCAAAATATTTTAAAAACTGATCAATTTCCTCTTTTGCTTCATAGGATAGATAAAAATACCAGTGGACTTCTAGTGGTTGCTAAAAATGAGTATGCTCAACAAATTATTTCGAAACAATTTTTTGAACATTCTGTAAAAAGGATATATATAACTGTAGTATGGGGGAATGTAGAAAATGATACAGGTGAGATTATAGGTTATTTATCTCGTGACAAAAAAGATAGGAGACTAATGTCACTTAGCAAAAACGCAAATATTGGTAAATATAGCCATACTAATTATAGGGTAATAGAACGTTATGGTTTTGCCACTTTGATAGAATGTAAATTATATACTGGGCGTACCCATCAAATACGTGCTCATATGAAAGCTATCGGTCATCCAATTTTTAATGATGAAGATTATGGTGGTAATAAAATTGTATACTCGGGATATGGTTCCAATTATAAACAATTTATTTTAAATTCTTTCAAAATATGTTCTCGACAAGCTTTGCATGCTAAAACACTTGGATTTATACATCCTATGACTAATCAAGAAATAGTATTTGATAGTGAATTACCAGATGATATTACAAAGCTAATAAACCTATTTAATAATTATAAATCTACATATAATTTAGGTTGACATAATTGACATAATATTAAATAAATAAACAACAAACTAAATTCGAATTTTAAAAAAGCAACGGCTTGTTTTATATTAGATCAACCAATACAAATATATTCTGAGCATCAGTTAGTAGCTTTTCAAACATAATGTTTGTTTTAGAATTTTTTATTTTTCAATTGAAATTTTTTTAAGTAATTTGCAATAAATTCATTTTAATATGAAAATTAAAAATTTGATTAAACTTTATTTCACATTGATTATTATTTTTTCTGTTAATGTTATTTTTTCACAGCAAACGTATTATTTTTTTACACCTCAAAATACTAATGATCAAGTAATTGATTTTTTTAATAAAAAGCAATTTAGTATTTTGAAACAACAAACTAAGATTATACCTGATAAAAGTTACCCCACAGAGGCGGAGTATGCTTATTACAAGGCATATAGTGCATATATGTTGCATAATGATGATGCTATTTCGTTACTATTAGATTATCTTGACAATTATCCTCTTCATGTATACACTAATAAAGCCAAGTTTTTTATAGGGAATAATTATTTTTGGAAAAAAAATTATAAAAAATCTATTGAATATTATAATGAAGTTGATATAGATAATATGGTGGATAGTTTAGTAGCAGAATTATTTTTTAAAAGGGGTTATTCATATTTTACAACTGAACAATATAATGAAGCATTAGTAGATTTGTCTAATGTGATGAGATATGACACGTGGTATACACCTTTTGCACAATATTTTATAGCTTATATTAATTATGCAAATGGTAATTATCATGTATCATTAAAAGAATTCAAAAAAATACCTCAATATACTGATGATGCTGCTTTATTAAATATTACTGATTATCATATTTTATTTTTAGAATATTTAACTAATCAGGTAGATAGTGTAATTGTACATGGCGAAAAAATGCTTCCTAACGCTCTTGTCACTTTTTTACCAGATATACATCGTATGTTAGCTCAAGCTTATTGGACAAAAAATGAGTTAAATCTAGCCAAGGAACACTTGGTTTCATATTTTCAATTAGTACCAGGCAAGGTTACAAGAGAAGATAATTATATGCTAGGTTATCTTTATTATTCTACAGGTGATTACAAGTCAGCAATACAATATCTCACTAAAGTGATGACCATTAAAGATTCTATATATCAAAGTGCAGCATATCATTTAGGAAATGCATATTTAAAAACAGATCAAAAAATCTTTGCACAAAAGGCTTTTTATGATGCTTATTCACTTGATTTCGATTCTTTAATACGCGAAGATGCTCTTTTTAATTATGCAAAGCTATCATATGAGTTAGATTATGATCCTTATAATTTGGCTATCAATGCTTTACAAAAATACATCGAAGAGTATCCACAATCTATTAGAAAAAATGAGGCACAAGAGCTAATGTTAAATTTATTAATGATTTCTAACAATTATCCTCGTGTTATCGAAATAATAGAACAGATGCCTAGAAAAAATATAACTATAGAAAATATGTATCAGAAGGCATGCTTAAATCAAGCATTATTAGATTTCAAAGACAGACAATACAATAGATCTATTAGTTATTTAAACAAAGCATTTAATTACGGAACTGATAGAACTTTAAAAGCAAAGGCTTTATTTTGGAAAGGTGAAGCATATTTTGCTTTAGCAAAATATGACTCAGCATTAATCACTTTTCAGACGTTTGTAAATTATTCTCCTGCAAAAAATTTACCAGAATATAATAAAGGTTTTTATAATCTTGGTTATTCATACTTGATGACAGAAAAATATTCTTTAGCAGTAGATGCTTTTAATAATTTTATATCTTTAGCAGATAATGAACCTACGCATATAAAGTATGACGCTTATCTTCGTTATGCTGATGCGTTATTTTTGACAAAAAAAATAGATGAAGCCGCTAAAATGTATAAAAAAGTAATAGATGAGTATCCTAAACAAGCTGATTATGCATATCTTTCTTATGCTAAAATATTAGGCATTAAAGGGCAATTGAAGGAAAAGATTAATTATTTAGATTTATTAATAATAAATTTCCCAAATTCACCATATATTCCAGAAGCATTATATGAGAAAGCCTTGAGTCAAGAATTAATAGATGAGACTAATGCTATAAAAACCTATCATGAGGTTTACACTAAATACCCACAACATCCATTAGCTAATAAAGCTATGCTAAAAGAAGCATTAATCCTTAGAAATCAAAAAGAATATGACAAAGCTATACAGGTATTAGAGGAATTGATAATTAAGTATAAAAATAGTGAATCTGAAAGGGATGCTTGGATAGCTCTACGTGAAACATATACTGATGCAGATAGGATAAATGAGTTTTTTGCATTTGCTCAGAAATATGGTAAAAGTGTAAGTGCCGATGAACAGGAAGAACTAATATATACCTCAGCAGAAAATAAATTTATGTCTAATGATTATCAATCTGCTATAACAGCTTTTGATCAATATTTAACTAAATTTCCTGATGGTGCCTATAGTATACATGCACATTTTTATCGTGGAGAGGCAAATTATGCTTTGGGTAATTTCGAAAATGCACTTCAAGATTATTTGTATGTAATAAATGCTCAAAATTCTAGATTTACAGAATCATCTTTGTTAAAAGCAGCTCGTATTTATTATAATAGAAATGAATACGAAGCTTGTATCCCCTTATATGAACAATTGCTTACTATAGCTCAGGTAAAAATGAACCGTATAGAAGCTATGAGAAATTTACTAAAAGCATATGAACTTACAAATAACTACAATAAAGCTATAGAACATGCTAATAATATATTAGAAAGTTTAGATATGGATGATAATGATAAGCTATTAGCTAATCTGACAAAAGCTCGCATATATTTACAAATGCAACAAATAAGTGAATGTGTAGATATATGTAATGCTCTATCCAAACAAAAATCCGAAATAGGAGCCGAGGCAACTTTTTACTTAGCATCTATCGAATATATGAATGGAAATCTAAATAATGCAGAACAGAAAATATTTTATTTAGTAGAAAATTTTGCTGTTTACGAAGATTGGATAGCTAAGGGATTTATTCTTTTATCAGATGTGTATCTGAGCCGTGGAGATCTATATCAAGCAAAAGCTACACTTGAGCACTTGATTAATAATTACAAAGGAGATCAATCTATCATAGATATCGCAATAGAAAAATATAATGATTTAATTCAAATACAAGAATGATATTTTGTTAAATTATTTAAAAAATTGTAAAAATATTTTTTTTATTAAAATTTTTTTTATAATTTTGCAAGTCAAACCATAAAAAATCAAAATGGATATGAAAAATTTAGTAGTAGTAGTATTAGTAGCAAGCATGATGATGTTAGCATCATGTGGTAATGCTAAGAAAAAGGCAGAGCAAGCAAAATTGGATAGCGCTCGAATAGCCGATAGTATAGCTCAAGTAAAAGCTGATAGTGCTCGAGTAGCTGATAGTTTAGCTCAAATAGAACAAGCAAGACTAGATAGTATTGCTCAAGCTGAAGCTCAACAACAATCAAAACCTCAAAAACCAAAAGCTCAACAACCACAAGAGCAAGCTCAACCAGTAAAAGCTGGACAAGGTAAAGGCTGAAAATCAAATTAAGCTATAAAAAATAAAGCCACTCATTTTTTTAGTGGCTTTATTTTTTTGTCTTATCTACATGTCAACTAATTAGGTACATATAAAATTAATCTTAAACAGTAGAGATTAAAAGGCATAATAAAGAAATAGTAGCTACTGATGTGCTCAATTATTTTTTATTTCACACCAAGTTATTGGTAAATTTTCAATAAAATTTCTTTATTAATCTATATAATTATCTAATACAAAAATTATTTGTATAAATGTAAAAAAGCACTAAATCCACAACTAATATTCAATTATCATTCAAAAAATATAAATGCTAATTATATTTTTTATTAATACAGTATATATTTTAATAAAATAAATACTGTAGTTTGTTTGTTAAAAATTTTAAATTAATAAAAAAAAATTATGTAACTTTGAATAAAAGCTTTAGATATAAATTAAATATATGAATTTAAAATCTATTTTTGCTTTATTTATATTTTTTATTTTTTATTGTTCAACAATAAAGACACAAGATTTTGCAGAATTTAATTTTATACCAAATAAAGGTCAATGGCAAAACGATTTTAGATATAAAGTAAAAGTAGATTTAAATGAAATATATATTAAAGATAAAAGTATTTTATTTAATATTTTAGAAACTGGTATCCATGATTCTATTTATCATAGAAAAATGTGCCCCCCTAATTATAACAAATCGCCATTACCATTCAGAGTAGAAGCTCATGCTTTTGAAATATTTTTTGATAATGCTAATATTCCCAGTTTTGAAGAGATAGATGTTTTGCCATTTTATCATAATTATTATTTAGGAAATAAAGCAGAAAATTGGAAAACAGGTATTCATCCTATAAGAAAAGTAAAACTTAAAGAATTATACGATGGAATAGATGTAATAATTAGTAGCAAAAATGGAAATCTATCAATAGATTTTTTTGTATTGCCAATGGCAAAAGTGAAAGATATTAAATTAACTGTATCAGGCATAAATAAATTAAAGTTGGATAGCACCGACATTATCATAACTACGTCTGTAGGCGAATTGAGGTTAAATACACCCAGAGCATTTCAGAATGGAGGAGAAATACCAATACGATATAAAATAAACAAAAATACAATTTCTTTTGATTTCCCCGAAGGGTATGACAAAAAAAGTGAATTACACATAGATCCTGAAATTATGTTTTGTTCATATTCTGGAGCTACTTCTGATAATTGGGGATATACAGCTACTTATGATAGAGAAGGTTTTTTATATGCTGGCGGTAATAGTTTTGGTATGGGTTATCCTACTACTTTAGGTGCTTATGATACTATTTATGGTGAAAATGTAGATGCTGCTATTTCTAAATATGATACTACGGGTTCATATCTGATTTATAGTACTTACTTAGGCGGATCAGGAGCAGAAGTGCCTATCAGTATGATAACTAATGATCTGAATGAGCTATATGTACTTACTATAACAGGTTCATCAGATTATCCATATACAGTAGGATGCTTTGACTCTACTTTCAATGGGGGTACTAATTATATTTTGACTCATGTAATAAATTATACTAATGGTAGTGATTTAGGTATAACTGCTTTTTCGGCTGATGGTACTTCACTGATAGCATCTACCTATTTAGGTGGTACTGGTAATGATGGACTAAACGCTGCAATTGCTCTATTGCACAATTATGCAGATGATGCTAGAGGTGAGATAATCTTGGGTAGCAATAATGAAGTTTACATAGCTGGTAGCACTTATTCAACAGATTTTCCCACTACGCTTAGTTCATTTCAGCCTAATCCATCATTAGGGCAAAAAGGTTTTGTTACATGTATGGATAGATATTTATCACAAATAACGTGGAGTAGTTATTTTGATGGTAGTGGTGATGATGCTATTTATAGCATTTTTCTTGGTAGACTAGATGCTATTTACATTGCTGGTGGTACTACAAGTAACGATTTACCTACTACAACTAATGCAATTATGCCAAATTTTCAAGGAAATGTAGATGGATTCATAGCTAGAATTAGCAATAATGGTGCATTTTTAACTAGTTGTACATATTTTGGTACCCCTCAATATGATCAAGTGTTTTTCGTAAGGACAGACAAAAATGATAATGTTTATTTATATGGGCAAACTAATAATACTACAAATGCTTTAGTACAAAATGCGGGATGGTATACTAATTCTGGTGGTCAATTTATTACAAAATTAAATAGATATTTGACTTCTATCTACTGGTCTACTAGATTTGGCACCACACCTGGATTTATAAATTTGAGCCCATCAGCATTAACAGTGGATTATTGTAATAATATTTATTTGTCTGGATGGGGGGGATCATTAAATAATGGTGGTACTAATGGGTTACCTATTACTTCTGATGCTTTTCAGATTACTACTGATAATAATGATTTCTATTTCCTCTCTATTGATGGTGATGCTAATCAGCTTATTTTTGCTTCATATTTTGGTGGTCACCAAAGTATGGAGCATGTAGATGGTGGGACTAGTCGTTTCGATAGATTAGGTCGTTTATATCAGTCTATTTGTGCAGGATGTGGTGGGCATAATGATTTGCCTACTACTACTGGTGCATGGTCTAATACTAATAATTCTTTTAATTGTAATAATGGTGTAGTAAAAATTGATTTTTATCTACCAGCAATTGTAGCTGATTTCAATATTCCAAATTTAATTTGTTTACCTGATAGCGTACATTTTATTAATAATAGTCATATCCCTAACATATCAAATACTATTTTTTATTGGGATTTTGGTGATGGTAGTTATTCTAATTTAATGAATCCAATTCATTACTATTCTAATGCAGGTGTATATACTATCACTTTAATAGTTTCAGATGTTACTAGCTGCAATGGCTCTGATACTATTCAAAAGATTATAACTATATTAAATAATGATATAGATACATTAAATGAAGTAAAAATATGTTTAGGACAGTCTGCTAATATAGGCATCACTTCTTTACCAGCACAGGGGCTTACTTACTCATGGACACCATCAGATTATCTGTCTAATCCTAATATCAGCGATCCTATTGCTAATCCTCCTTATGATATTACTTATACTTTATCAATCACTGGCGATGTCTGCGCCCAAATTTTTGTTCAACCGGTAAGTGTTATAAACATTATAGCAGATGCAGGCAATGATACTACTGTATGTATGTCACCTATCACTTTATATGGTAGTGGTAGCGGTGATACAGATTTATCCTACATTTGGTCATCAAATTCTAATTTTACTGATACATTAAATAGTTCACTTAATAATAATTCTGTTACAGTATATCCTACTAATAGTCATACTTATTATCTGCAAGTGAGTAATAGCTTATGCTATGATATAGATAGCGTTAGGGTAACTTTGTTGCCTATTACAATCGATGCTAATGTTCAAAATCCAAGTTGTTACGATTATTGCGATGGTAGCATTTCATTAGAAATATATAATGCTAATTTACCTGCTTTATTTCATTGGAGTAATGGGATGGATACTTCTTATGTAGATTCATTATGCGCAGGTGTATATTATGTAACGGTTACCGATAATGTTGGTTGTATTAAGATAGATTCAATTTTTATTCAGGCTCCACCACCATTAATAGCAGAGATTCACAGCTACCCAGAAACTTGTCCAGATGCATGTAATGGTTCACTTACTGTCAATATTTCTGGGGGCACTCCGCCTTATTATTATTTATGGTCTAATGGAGCTACTACTCAATCTAACACTAATCTATGTATAGGTGAATATATTTGCACTATAACAGATGCAAATGATTGTGAAATTATTAATAGTGATTCGGTGATTTTGGACTACATTCTTGCTGATGCTATAGCCTGGGTAGATCATGACACTATCTATCAAGGACAATCTACTACTATTCATTCTACTTATTATCCTAACGTTACTTATTTGTGGTCTCCACCATCATATTTAGAAGATCCTACTATGCCATCTACAATAGCAACTCCGCCGCATACTATTTCATATACTATAATGATCGATGATGGCTATGGTTGTTATTTTTATGATACAGTAGATATCCTTGTTTTAGAAGTGTTTTGCGATGAACCATATATTTACATCCCTAATAGTTTCACTCCCAATGACGATAATATAAATGATGTTTTATATATTTATGGAGAATACATTGAGTCTATGTATTTAGCTATTTATAATCGCTGGGGTCAAAAAGTTTTTGAAACTAATGATAAATCAAAAGGTTGGAATGGCTATTATAATGGCAAACCCGCTCCACCAGGTGTATATGATTATTATCTGGAAATTTATTGTTATAATAAACAACTTTTTCAAAAAAAGGGTAACATTACACTATTAAGATGAAAAAAATTTTAATTTTATTTTGCTTAATTATATCTATATCATCTCTGCGATGTCAGGATATACATTGGAGTCAGATATTACAAAATGAAACTTTTTTCAATCCCGCTCAGATAGGATTGAATTCCAATATTATTCGTTTATATACCTCGGCTAAACTACAATGGTATTCTGTTACCAAACCATATCAAACCTATTTACTATCCACTGATGGGCAAATATTAAGAAGACAACCATACATGGATAAGCTAAGTGGTAATTTAATAGTTTTTAGAGAATTTGCTGGCGATGCTAGCTATGGAACCACCTCTATTGCTCTGGGATTGTCTTATTTTAAAGGTTTAGAGGGTAGATATTTTCATATTATTAGTCTTGGTTTACAAGGTTGGTACAATTTTAGATCCTTTGATTTTAATAAATTATATTTTGGTGATCAGTATAATGGCGACGTGTTTGATCCTACCTTACAAACGAATGAACAATACATTGATGAAAAATTATCATATTTCACTGCTACCATAGGTATAGCATATCAGCTTTATTTTTCTAATGAACAATTTCTGGAAATTAATTATGCTCTAGCTAATATAGGTAATGCAAATATATCTAATAGTAATGGAAGTAGATTTATTTTATCGCTAAATCATCGCTCTTCTATTAGGTATTACAATGAAAAGTTATTAAAAAGAAATTATTTAGATGCTATGCTCTACTATTCATATCAGAAACCATTTTGGGAGCTAATACCAATACTAAAAATCATGAAACCTATAGAAAAAAATAATTCTATCAAAAGCATTGGCGGATTTATAGGTGATAGGATCAATGACGCAATAATTGTTGGTTTTGCTATTGATGGCAGGGACTGGCAAGGACAAATTTCTTATGACATAAATACTTCATCACTTAATAAAGCTAGTTATGGTCGTGGTGGCTTCGAACTTAGTATTTATAAATATTTTAATCCACCAAAAATTGAGAAAAATAAATATAAAATATTATGTCCAATTTTTTAAGATCATTATTTTTTATATTTTTTGTTAGTTCCTTTGTTAATGATATAAAATGTCAATTTTTTTCTAATAATATTACTTATGATGAATATATTTTTGAAATCAACGATAAATTAACCATAAATCAAAATTATAATGCTGGCAAATTAGCGTTAACTGAATTTTTAATTGATCTAGCTCATATACATTTCTACTCTATAATGGAATCTGATTCTTTAACTCATTATCCAGAAACTCTTTATTATTTAGGAGAAATCTACAGATATTATGAAGACTATGATATGGCTAAGCAATATTATCAAGCATATCTGATGTTGCCAGAGCACAAGGATGATTTTTGCTATTCACATACTATGGAGTTATTAGATAATTATGAAAATATTTATATATATCAGAAAACTGATGAAAATATTACTACGAGACATTTGCCATCACCACTCAATACACCTTATAGTGAATTTGCAGCAATGGAATACGGCGATGCAGGAGATATATTTTTTTCTTCTTACAGGCCAAGTATTACTAAGCAATATAGTTCACTATTCACCCCATTTTTCAAATCCGATATTTATAAAACTTATTATTTGCCAAAAGGGCTAGCTGTACCACAAAAAATAATACTTTCTAAATCGAGTAAACAAACACATAATGCTAATCTAACTTTTAGCCCAAGTCAAAAATTTTTCAGTTTTACTCAATGTGAATATTCCAGCGAAAACTGCAAAATTTATTGGGGCGAAATAGATGATAGTAATAATTTTATTAATATTAAACCAGTTTCAATAAATAGTGATAAAAGTAATCAAACCCACCCATTTTTGATATTAGATGAAAATGGTAACGGAATATTATTTTTTACCTCTAATAGACCTGGTGGATATGGCGGCTATGATTTATATTTTTCCATAATTAAAAATTTTAATTTCCAAGTTCCTATCAATCTTGGCCCTATAATCAATACCCCTGGTGATGAGATCACGCCATATTATGATATAAGGGATTCTACTTTATATTTTAGTAGTAATTTCCATATTGGCTTAGGTGGATATGATATATTTTTATCTAAAGGTTATCTAAATAGTTGGCAAAAAGTAAAAAATATAGGATCGCCCATCAATTCACCATTTAATGATTTTTATTTTTATAGAAATAGCTATGACTTTGATGGATATTTTTCATCTAATCGCAAGGATTCTTATTTTATTCAAGGGCAATATTGCTGTTATGATATTTATACTTTTTATGTAGAAGAAAAAAAATTAACTATCACAGAACCTGAAATCACATATACTATTTCACTAAATGATACTATCAATCCATTAAAAGAAGATATAATATCTTTATTGCCGATTACAGTTTATTTTCATAATGACATTCCTGATCCAAGAAGCTGGGATACTACTACCAAATATAGTTATGATGAACTGTATTTCGCATATTTGAAATTAATTGATAAATACAAAAAAGAATATAGTAAAGGATTGAAAGGTGAAGACAAGCTAAAAGCGATGCAAGAAATGGAAGCATTTTTTAATGAAGAGGTTATAGGTGGTTTTGACAAACTACAACGTTTTACTAATTTACTTTTAGAAGATTTAAAAAATGGAAGTAGTGTTACGATAAAAATCAATGGATATTGTAGCCCATTACACACCTCTGAATATAATATTAATCTATCAAAGAGAAGAATTTCTAGTTTAAAAAATTATCTATTAAAAATAAATAATGGAGAATTAGCAGCATTCATAGAAGGTACTCATCCCTCAGGTGGCAAATTAAGGATAATAGAAGAGCCGATGGGCAAGGAGCTGGCTTCGCCTTATGCATCTGACAATCCACAGGATGTACAAAAATCTATTTATAGCATAGCAGCAGCTCAAGAACGAAGAGCTCAAATATCTTCTTACATCTCAGATTTTAAAGGTTCTACCCTTGTATACGAGTCGGGAATTTATTATACAGATTCTAGTTTTATCTGTATTAGTACTAGTCAGCTAAAAAATATTAATAGCATCGATATTCCTATTTATAATATTGGAAATGCACCTTTTGAAATAGAAATTTTAGATTTATCTAAAGATTGTGTGCAGACAATGATTTTGGATCCTAAAATAAATCCAGATAAAAAAACCTATCTTACAGTCTTATTAAAAGAACCATGCCGATCAAAGCCAGGACTAATAACTATTAAATTAAAAACTAATATTCAAGGTGACGAATTACACTTGATAAGCATATTAATAATAAGTGATTAATAAGAAAATTTTATTTTAATAAACTAAAAACTCCTAATGCCTAAAATTTTTAATTACAATATAAAAAAATATGTTAAAAATATTTCTTATTTCTCTTCGTTTTCTGATGTTTCTACATCAGTATTTTCAGCTATTGGCTCATCGCTTACTATTTCAAATTCAAACTCTGCATAAATATCACGATAAATATGAGCTTTTGCTTTGTAAGTGCCTGCTTGTTTAATATGTGTTTCTGGGATAGAAATAGTTTTGCGATCAATTTCGAAATTATATTGTTCTAAAATAGCATCAGCTATCATGTTTGTAGTAACACTGCCATATATTCTGCCTGTATTCTGAGCTACTTTAGTTTTTATTGTTAATTTGACTTCATTTAGTTTATCAGCAAGAGCTTGTGCATCTGTTAGCATTTTTTCTTCTTTTGCACTTCTTTGTTTTTTAATTTCTTGATACATTTTTTTATTTGATGGAGTAGCTGGCAAAGCATATCCTTTAGGTATCAAATAGTTACGAGCATAGCCAGCTTTTACTTTTACTAAATCATATTTATATCCCAATTTAGGAACATCTTCTTTTAAAATTACTTCTACTAATGCCATGATTTTTTTTTAATTTTTTTATTTTAATAAATCAGTAGTAAATGGTAAAAGAGCTAGGTGCCTGGCTCTCTTGACAGCTTGAGCTACTTTTCTTTGATATTTAGCTGAGGTACCAGTGACTCTACGTGGTAAAATTTTACCTTGCTCATTTACAAATTTGATTAAAAAATCTGGATCTTTATAATCTACATATTTAATCCTCGCTTTGCGAAAGCGACAATATTTTTTTACTCTTGTATCTATATTTATTGGAGTCAAATATTTAATTCCTGGATCTATTGCCATAATTTTAATTTTTTTTTAATAATTATAATTCTATTTTATTTTTTTCTTTATTTTTATTTTCGGCTTGTTGTTTTTTTCTCTTTTCGTTCCATTCTATGCCATACTTATCTAGTTTCACTGTGAGATAACGCATCACTCTCTCATCGCGTCTAAAATTAAGCTCTAATAATGATACTAGATCATTTCTTTCAGTTTCATATTGAAACAAATGATAAAAACCAGTAGTCTTTTTTTGAATGGGATACGCTAACTTTCGCAGTCCCCAGAATTCTTCATAAATATTTTGAGCACCATTCTGCTCCAAAAATTCTTTGTACTTTTTTACCGTTTCCTTTGCCTGTTCCTCAGACAAAACGGGAGTTAAAATGAAAACGGTTTCATAATGTTTTACCATAAAAATTTTTTTTTAATTTTTTAGTTTGCAAAGTTACAAATTTTTTTTTAAACTAAAAAATCAAAATTTTAAATCACTTACTTTTTTTTATTATATTTGCATAAATCATTGATTATGGAAATAAATCCAATTATAGAAAAAAACTGGAAAGAAATATTATGGGATGAGTTTCAAAAGCCTTATTTTAAAGAAATAAAAAAATTTTTAATAGAAGAAAAGAAAAAATATAGAGTTTTTCCACCTGGATCATTGATGTTTAATGCATTTAATTTAACGCCTTTTAATAAAGTTAAGGTAGTTATCATAGGTCAGGATCCATATCATGGTTATGGACAAGCTCATGGATTATGCTTTTCAGTGCCAAAGGGCGTTACTAAACCGCCCAGCTTGATCAATATATTTAAAGAATTAAAAGAAGATCTAGGCATCGATCCACCTAATCATGGAGATTTGAGCGGATGGGCAAAGCAAGGGGTCTTTTTGATTAATGCTATATTAACAGTCAGAGAAAATGCACCTGAATCTCACCGTAACATAGGATGGGAAAAATTCACTAACAAAGCTATCCAATCATTATCTGAGAAAAAAAAGCATTTAGTCTTTATGTTATGGGGCGCCTATGCTCAAGAAAAAGAAAAATTAATAGATCCTAGCAAACACCTTATCTTAAAAGCTGCGCATCCTTCGCCTTACAGTGCTAAAAGAGGTTTCTTCGGTTGTCATCATTTCTCTAAAGCTAATCAATACTTGATTGCTAATGACATAGAACCTATCAGATGGAGCGAATTAGATTAATATTTTTCCTATTTTTTTTATTTTTTTTGCATCCTTTATTTTCTCAAATTTTATCTTTTGATTCATCATTTTATAAAACTATAGAATGGTTTAATTATTTAGAAAATCAAGGATTTATTTTATCGTGGAATGGCACTATTTACAGTGAAAATGAACAAATAAACATTTCTAAAAATTTATTAAAAAATTGGAATGAAAATAAAAAAAATGAAGTTTTAAAAGAAATACTTTTACCTTATTGGGAAGCTGGGTATTTATTAACTCAATTAAATTTTAATGTTGATAGCATAGTAGGCAATAATATTTATATTTCAGCTACTCTTAATACGGGTAACAAAATAAAATTAGAGGCAATAAAATGGAATAAACCTCCTCCATTAAAAGAAAAAAGACTTATGAAAATGCTAAACATCCAACTCGATGAACCCATTACTAGTTATATATTATTTCTACAACCTAAGACATTATTATTTGATTTTATTTATTTATCTGATTTTCCTAAATTAGAATTAGTGACTGATAGTACAGCTATATTGCACTTAGATATAAATACAAAATCTAAAAATAATATTGAAGGTATGCTAGGCTTCGCTAAGCTAAATAGTGGAATAAAAAATTGGCAACTTAATGGTTTTTTAAAAGGTAATTTTATAGATCTGATAGGATGGGGCGAACAATGGAATATATTTATAAATTTGGGCACTGGTTTTCAAAATATAAATATTTTGTTTGGTGTTCCTTATGTCGCTGGATTACCTTTATCTATTCAAGGGATTTTCAGAATGAGAGTACAGGATAGTACTTACGGATATACAAATGAAGAGATTAACTTTTATCACATAGATAGATCGAGGCGATGGGAAATATTGTTTGGTGGTGGACAAAAGCAATCTACTATGTTTGAAAAAGCCGATAGTAATTTATTTAGTGATTATAGATACAGCTACCTTAATCTAGGTGGACAATATTCTAAATTGGATAATAATGATAATCCTAATAAAGGATTTAAAATAGATATACATACTAACATAGGTAATTCAGTAATTGGAGCAAAAAAAGAAATAAATGATAAAAAAAATCAATTATTAGCAGAGACCTTTCTGAATGTTATTTCTTTTATTCCAATTCATAGAAATGTATCATTGTATTTTGATTGTTTACATAGAGGTGTTTTTTCAAACAAATCGATATTAAAAAATCAAACTCTATTAATAGGAGGCATAAATGATATATTAGGTATAGAAGAGGAAAGAATCACTGCAAAACAATTATATAAGTTAGAATCAGGAGTTTCATTGAAAGGGAGCCAAAACACATATATTAGATTTTTTTATCAATTTGCTCACGTAGATCATTATCAATCTGAATGGGGAAATTATCAAAGTTTTGGCATTTCATTTCAATTAAAGACACGAATCGGCTGGATATGGACAGCAATAGCTATACCTAAAGAACTTAATCACAATTGGGACTTTGCTAGTAGTAGACTTCATTTAAAAACTTCGGTATATTTTTAAAAAATTATCTGGTTTGATCATTTTAATACACAACTCTATTAAAAAAAATCATTATAGTTTTATAAAATTTTTGATATAATTGTTTAAGTTACTCTCTACAAGTAATACTTTTATTAATTGCAAGTGATATTCATAGAAATAGCAAAACAACTATTATATTTTATATTATCTGCTTAATTAAGGTTAAAAACATATCATATCTCATTAATTTATTTAAAAATAAATACCAAAATGGTTTGACAATTATAATAATTTTGATTAATTTCGCAAACAAATTAACGCAAAAATAAAATAAAAATGAAGAGAGATAAAAAATTTATTACCTGTGATGGTAACTATGCTGCAGCACACATAAGTTATATTTTCAGTGAGGTAGCTGCCATTTATCCTATTACCCCATCATCACCAATGGCAGAGAGTGTAGATGAATGGGCTGCTGAAGGCAGAAAAAATATTTTTGGTTCTACTGTTAAAGTTATTGAAATGCAAAGCGAAGCTGGTGCAGCAGGTGCTACGCATGGAAGCTTACAGAGTGGTGCACTCACTACTACATATACAGCGAGTCAAGGATTACTATTGATGATACCTAACATGTATAAAATAGCTGGAGAGCTTTTACCTGGAGTATTTCATGTGTCTGCTCGTACTCTAGCTGCTCACGCATTATCTATTTTTGGCGATCACTCAGATGTGATGGCTACTAGGATGACAGGTTTTGCATTGCTTGCTACAAGCAGCGTACAAGAAATCATGGACTTAGCACCAGTAGCGCATTTAGCTGCTATCAAGGGTAGAGTACCTTTCTTACATTTCTTTGATGGCTTTAGAACTTCGCACGAAATACAAAAAATAGAAATGCTCGATGCAGAAGATTTTATTGATATTTTAGATTGGAAAGCTGTAGAAGAATTTCGTAGTAGATCCCTCAATCCCAACAATTCAGTTATACGTGGCACTGCACAAAACCCTGATATCTTTTTCCAAGCTCGTGAAGCGGCTCAGCCATTCTATGATAAAATACCTGATATTGTAGAATCATATATGCAAGAAATTAAAAAATTGACTGGTAGAGAATACCATCCTTTTGATTATTATGGACACTCAGAAGCTGAATATGTTATCGTAGCTATGGGATCTGTAGCTGATACAGTAAAAGATACAATAGATTATTTAATGAATCTAGGAGAAAAAGTCGGTCTTATAAATGTACATCTCTACCGTCCTTTTAGTGAAAAATATTTCCTCAATGTAATACCCAAATCTGTTAAAAAAATTGCAGTATTAGATAGGACTAAAGAACCTGGTGCTACCGGTGAACCACTTTACTTAGATGTAAAAAATATCTTTTATGACAAGCCAAATGCACCAGAAATTTATAGTGGTCGATACGGTCTCAGCTCTAAAGATACTACTCCATCACAAATAATTGCTGTTTATAATAATTTAAAGCAGAAAGAATCTAAAAATCACTTCACTATTGGTATTGTAGACGATATTTCTTTTTCATCTTTGCCATTGGAAAAAGAAGTAAATATTTCACATCAATGTGTTTATTCTGCTAGATTTTATGGCATTGGTTCTGATGGTACTGTAGGTGCTAATAAGAATTCAATAAAGATCATTGGTGATACTACAGATAAATATTGCCAAGCATATTTTGCTTATGATTCTAAAAAATCCGGTGGGTTTACTGTATCACATTTGCGATTTGGTGACATTCCTATACGTAGTCCCTATTTAGTTACTATACCAGATTTTGTTGCTTGTCATGTGCCTGCGTATTTAGGCAAATATGATATGCTTAGTGGATTGAAACCAGACGGTACTTTCCTATTAAATACAAATTGGGATGTAGAAACTACAAAAGAAAAACTACCTAATTCTATTAAAAAATATCTAGCAGTAAATAATATTAAATTTTATGTAATAAATGCTACTCAAATAGCACGAGAAATAGGTTTAGGTAATCGTACTAATTCTATAATGCAATCAGCTTTCTTTAAAATCACAAATATTATTCCTTATGATCTAGCTGTCAAAGAAATGAGAAAAGCTGTAGAAGAATCTTTTGGTAGAAAAGGTGAAAAAGTAGTGCAAATGAATTACCAAGCTATCGAACGAGGTGCTGAAGTAGTAGAAGTACAAGTACCTGAAGAATGGAAAAATTTACCTGACGAAGATCCTATTTGCTATCCACAAGACGATGCTCCAGAATTCATTTCTCAAGTAGCACGCGTAATGAATGCTCAAGAAGGGGATAAATTGCCTGTATCCACATTTAAAGGAATGGAAGACGGTACATTCCCCACAGGCACATCAAAATATGAAAAACGTGGCATAGCAGTCACTATACCAGTTTGGTTGCCGGAAAATTGTACTCAATGTAATCAATGCGCTTATGTTTGTCCACATGCTGTTATTCGTCCTTTTTTATTGACTGATGAGGAATTAGCTAATGCCCCTGCAGGCACTAAATCTATTAAAGGTAGTGGTGCTACTAAAGAATATAACTATACATTACAAGTGAGTGTATTAGATTGTACAGGTTGCGAAGTATGTATAAATATCTGCCCAGCTAAAGAAAAAGCCTTGGTAATGGAACCATTAGAAGACCACCTCGAAGAAGACGAAAGATTTAAATATATGGATCAAAAAGTAGGATATAAAGATACTGTCGTAGATAAATATAAAACTGTCAGAGGTAGCCAATTTGCTCAACCATTATTTGAATTTAGCGGTGCATGTGCTGGTTGTGGTGAAACTCCTTATATTAAACTAATAACTCAACTTTTTGGTGAGCGTATGGTAATAGCAAATGCTACTGGTTGCTCGTCAATATATGGAGCTAGTGCTCCTTCTATGCCATATACTACATCTAATCGTAGTGGTAGAGGTATAGCTTGGGCAAATAGCTTATTCGAAGATAATGCTGAATATGCTTTTGGTATAGCTAGTGGTATTCGTAAGATCAGAGAATATATTAAAGAAAATTTTGTAAAATTTATCGCTAATAGTAATGCTTCTGCTGAACTAAAAAAAGCTATGCAAGAATGGATAGATGGCATGAATGATGCCCAAAGTTCTGAACATACAACTGAAAAAATATTATCATTATTATCAGGTGCCCCTAGTGAAATTGCAGATTTTATTAGAAAATATCAACAATATTTAATAAAAATTAGTGTCTGGGGTATAGGTGGTGATGGCTGGGCTTATGATATAGGTTATGGAGGTTTAGATCATGTATTAGCTAGCGGAGAAGATATAAACATTTTGGTTTTAGATACCGAAGTTTATTCTAATACAGGCGGTCAATCATCTAAAGCTACCCCTATAGGTGCTATAGCTAAATTTGCTGCTTCAGGCAAAAAAATTAGAAAAAAAGATCTTGGATTAATGGCTATTTCTTATGGTTATGTTTATGTAGCCCAGGTAGCTATGGGAGCCAATATCAATCAATATCTAAAAGTCATCAGAGAAGCAGAAGAATTTCCTGGCCCATCTCTTATCATTGCTTATGCTCCATGTATAGCTCATGGCATAAAAGGTGATATGAGACAATCTCAAAATCAAGAAGATAGAGCAGTAAAAGCTGGTTATTGGACACTTTATCGTTATGATCCACGCTTAGCTAATGAAGGAAAAATTCCTTTTCAATTAGATAGCAAAGAACCAGATTTTACTCAATTCCAGGAGTTCCTTTTATCTGAACTTAGATTCTCTTCTCTTATGAGATCTAATCCCGAAGCTGCTAAAGAACTTTTCGATGAAGCAGAAAGAGTAGCTAAATGGCGCTATGATAGATATGTCAAATTATCTCAAATAATATTCTAATAATTTAGCATACATATATTGTATTTTTAAAAAAAAGGGGTGATTCACAAATTAGTGTATCTCCCCTTTTTATATTGATTACTATTACATTAATTAAAAATAAGTTTCTTGATTCTTATGATTTTTGTAGTATAGTATCCCTTTTTTTACTTTACTTTGTAAAAAAATAGTTATGGAAATGAAAGAAAAATTGTTAGATCGTTTTTTACGTTATGTGCAGATAGATACACAAAGCAATGAAGAATCAGATAGTTGCCCTTCCACTGAAGGACAAAAAGTTTTAGCAAATTTATTAAAAGAAGAATTGATACAAATAGGAGTTTCACATGTAGAGGTAGATGACAATGGATATCTTTATGCATACATACCTGCTAATAAATGTGATGAAACACCAGCTATAGGATTTATAGCTCACTTAGATACATCACCCGATATGAGTGGAAAAAATGTAAAACCACAAGTTCATGAAAATTATGATGGCAAGCCCATTGTACTAAATGAAAAACTCGAAATAGTATTAGATCCTAAAGATTATCCACATCTACAGTATCATATTGGTAAAACTATAATCACTTCTGATGGTACAACTCTATTAGGTGCTGATGACAAAGCTGGTATCGCTGAGATAATAACAGCAATTGAGTATTTAATGTACAATCCTGATATTACTCATGGTCCTATTTATATTGCTTTCACCCCTGATGAAGAGATAGGTAGAGGGGTGGATAAATTTAATTTAGATAAATTCCCAGTGAAATTTGCATATACTATTGATGGTAGCTTCGAAGGAGAACTAGCATATGAAACTTTCAATGCTGCATCTGCTAAAATTTTTATACAAGGTAACAATATCCATCCAGGTGATGCTAAAGGCAAAATGCTAAACGCTATAAACTTGGCTGTAGAATTTCATTCTTTATTACCTTCAAACCAAAAACCAGAATACACTACAGGATATGAAGGTTTTTATCATTTGTTACAATTAAATGGTACAGTAGAAAATGCCACATTATCTTACATAATTAGAGATCATAATAAAGAAAAATTTTTCCAAAAAAAGAAATTTATAGAAAACGCTATTGACTTTATGAATAAAAAATATCCTGCACAACCATTTAGTTTAGAACTAAAAGATCAATACTATAATATGCGAGAAGTGATAGAGAAAAATTTTGAAGTAGTAGAGCTAGCTAAAAAAGCTATGGAATCTCTGAATATAGAACCTAAAATTATTCCTATCAGAGGCGGTACTGATGGTGCTAGGCTATCTTTTATGGGTATCCCTTGTCCTAATATTTTTGCTGGAGGTTTAAATTTTCATGGTAAATATGAATACGTGGCATTAGAAACTATGGAAAAAGCTACACAGGTAATTTTAAAAATTGTTGATTTAGTTAAAAATTTTAAAAATTAAGTGATTTAATTTTGATCTTTGCTAGATTTAAATATCTTACCACATTCAAATAATACTAAATCTTAATAACTTATTTATAATATATTTTTGAATTTTTTTTTAATTATTAATTGTAGAACTTTTAAAAAAGCAAAGTTCTAAAATATAGATAAACATAACCCTACTGAAAATGTTTGCATATTATTTGAAATATCTTTAACAAATACTTTAGATAGATTGTAATTAATATTTATACTTATGGATTTGTATCCTACTCGCATATATAAACCATAATAATATTTTTCTAAATTATCAATATTATAAATTTTTTGCCTTAAATCATCCGATATTTGTTTTATATGATCACGCATTTTCAATCCAAAATAACCACCTATAGCCAAACGAAATGTATGTTCCCCTCTGGAATTATACGAAAATTCAACAGGTATATAGATATAAGGTAAGACCAATTTTTGTTTTTTAAAAGTCAATTCTGGATTATAATAAAACATAGAATCATTAGATACTAGATCGCTCTTAAATCTAATATTATCTACTTTCATACCTAGACCAAACGAAAATGCAAATGGACTTTGTCCTATGCTAATGGGATACATGAAACTGATCCCAAATGATGGCTGAAAATCGTTTAATTTCATACTATCCTTTGTAGATTTATCTAAATCAAGCCAAAAATTTTGAGAAAATGAAATAAAAAATCTTTGTGGTTTGGAACTCAATTTTAGTTCTATTGAGAATTCTGGTTCTATAAATGTAGTATCTATTTGTGATGAGAGCTGAAATATACCAAAACAAATGAATAATATTGATAAAATCGACTTTTTCATAATTATTTTTTTACAAATATAATATATAAATTTTAATAATAAATTAATAAATTTAAAAAATTAAATATTCACAATTTTAAAAGATGTAAATCTATCATTAGTTTTAATATTTATCAGATAAATACCTTTTTCTAAACCATTCAGATCTAAAGTATATTGATCTGTTTGATTAGATATTTGATCAGAAAATAATATTCTGCCATGTACATCATATATATATATAGAAGCATCGGAACTAAACGCATCAAAGATATTTATATATAATTGATTGTTTTGAATATAATAAGCTATAGGAAGTGTAATATCTATAATACTCTGACTATGGTCTATAATAAATTTAGCTAAAACTGGTAAATGATCACTATTGCCATATAAAGCCTCTAATACATCCATCGGAGCACTAGTATTAATAGGAGCATCTAACAACCCCTTATTAAAATGCTGGCCATCTTGCCCTAGAGTTGTATATGAATCATTTACATACTTAAAACCTTTTTGTCCAGTAATAGTATTGATATTTCCTAAAATAAAATCAAATCTATCATCTAAACCTCCTCCACTGAAACAATCAGAAGTTGTATGAGTGGATTGAGTATGATAAGGTGCAAAATATGCATTATCAGACCATACTCCATATTTATTTATAAAATCATAAAAACGAATATTTTGATTAGCATGATTAGTAAATTGCTGATAAGCCCCTTCTGATGATGAGTAAACATTAAAATCACCCATTATTAGATAATTAGTATTTTCATTTATAGTACTCAAGAAATCCATGATTTTTTGAGCCATTGCTGTTCTACCTATAGCATCACTATCAGTATGTCCAGCTTTTAGATGTGTTACTATACAAGTAAGGTATACAGTATCACCATTTTTTAGAGCATCATTTTTAAAATAAAAAGTATATAAATTGATATCACGATAATCCGTAGCTAATGCTAACCAATGCTTTAGTTCAACTTTCCTATAGTCGTAATATATCATATTAATAATAGAACTGCCAGAGTAATTTGTTTTAGGTGCATTACAATAATAATCTCTGCCATTCTGATTTAAAACATTGTTTTTAAAATCTTCTATATAAGTGCCATTTGGAGAAATCTCAACAACACCTAAAATATCCGGGAGGGTGTAGTCTATAATTGTTCTCAAATATTCATTTTTAGTTTCTACATTATTATTATAAGTAGTACAATATGAGGTATAATTGCCATAATTTAACAAATTGTAAGACATCACTTTGATAGTATCTTGAGAATAGACAAAAAGAATTGTTACAAAGCTGAATAAAAGTGATAATAATAACCTTTTCATAATTTAATTTTTTTTTAACAAATTTATATAAAAATTTCGATTTAATTATGAAATAAGTTTTTAGGTTTATATTTAAAAAGAAAGTATGAATATATGTATAAAAGTTAATAAAAAAAATGGTTCTATAACGTTTATTGTGGGTAAATTATTTAGGTTAATTTTTTAGCACACAGAGCTATTTGTAGCTATTTTAATTACATTCTCCTCTGTGTTCTTTGTGCATTCTCAGAGAACTTTATGGTTGATATTTAACTGTTCTATAATAAAAAAATTAATAAATGTTTAAGTTTTTCAAGTTTATATATTAAATAATTTTTATATTTTTGCAAAAATTTTAGTCTATGAAAAAAATTGTAGAAAACACCAGCAAATACCTCGCTATGAGTAAGGAAGAGAATAAA
>LFSZ01000044.1 GCA_001512885.1 Rikenellaceae bacterium DTU001 | reverse complement strand
GTAGGCATATCCAGTAACATAGTATGTAGTATCGCTATTTATTATCACCTGTATAGTAGAATCTGTTCGACCAGTGCTCCATAGGTATGTTTGAGCTCCGTAAACTTCTAAAGTAATAGCATCTCCCATACATACCTGTGTATCTGGAGTAGTTATTAAATTTATCAAGTTTGGATATACATTTACTATCACACTATCTATATCATTACATATTCCATCAGTTCCTGTTACATAATAAACCGTAGTATCAGTGGGAGTAACAGTAATATTAGCAGTTGTTTCGCCAGTACTCCATATATATGATATTCCACCACTAGCACTCAATACAGTCGATTGTCCTTCGCATATAGATTGATCAGCTCCGGCATCTATTCCTAAATCTGGTCTCACATTAATTGTAATATCGTCACTAGCTGTGCAACCATATTCATTTGTTACAGTTACAGTATATGTAGTAGTATCGGTCGGAATCACTGATATAAAATTTGTAGTATCACCAGTATTCCATTGGTATCCAGCAAAACCGAGAGGTGCATGTATTGTAACACTATCATTATAACAAATTGTTGTGTCATTACCTAAATTAAATATTGGAGCTGGATTAACATATACTATAAAGCTATCTATTCTCTGACAAATATCAATAGATCCTGTAACATAATATGTGGTATTAAGGGAAGGAGATACAATAATAGAAGATGTATTACTTCCTTCGCTCCACAAAAATGAATTAGCGCCATTAGCTGAAATGGTAACACTCTCGCCTTCGCATATAGTAGTATCTGTAGAAGAAATAAGGTCAGGAACATCAATGAAATTAATAGTTAATTGATCGTGAGCGTCTGGACAATCCGCATAACCACTAGCTGTAAGTGTTAATATGACAGAACCATTAGCCCAATCTTGAGTCGAAGGTATATAAATAGTATTTAAATCATTAGTATTTGTATAATTTCCAGTTCCATTCGATGTCCATTGAATATTTAAATAGTTTGAAGCTGAAGCATGTAGGGAAATACTATCCAAACTACATATAATTGTATCATTTCCGGCATTTACTATAGGTGGTTGAAAAACTTTAATATTTATAGATTGAGTTTTGCTACAGCCACTTTGCACTCCTACAACAAAATAATTAGTATTAGAGGTAGGAGATATGATTATCTGAGATCCCCACCCAATAAGGTTGTCATTATCATCAAACCACAATATAGTGCTTGCTCCACTAGCTGTTAAAGTAATAGAATCCCCAATGCATATACTATCATTTAGAGGTGATAGTATTAGATCTGGCAAAGCCTTTACTATTATTATTACACTATCTTTGCAAACATTACCATAATCATCAGTTACTAGACACCCTATCATGTATGTTCCAGGATTCGAGGCGATGAAAGTTGTAAATGGTGAAGAGGTCCCCATTAATAAACTGTCTGCCCCATACCAATCATATGTATAAGGAGAAGTGCCGCCAGATACATTAGCATACAATCCGATTACATTTTCTGCACAAATACTAATAGTATCTTTACTTATAAAAGAACTATCTACTTGAGTTAGTATGTCTACATTTATTTGACTATAAGTTAATTTTGATATAGTAATTAATGAAATAAATATAAATAATTTATATATTTTTAACATAATATTGTATGTTTGATTTGGTAAAATTATATATTTATTTTCAATTTTTTATATATTTTTCAATGAAATAATTTATAATTTTTTATTTTTGTATAATAATTAATATAATAAATGAAAAAAATAACACATGAAGGGGTTATTACAAAAATTACGAATAATGAAATCGAAGTTACTGTAAAGGTTACTGGTGCATGTGCATCGTGTCAATTAAATAAAATGTGTATATCTACTGAAAGTGCTGAAAAAATAATAATAGTCCCTAAAAAAGATAATGATAACTATCGATTAGGCGAACATGTAGAAATTAGCTCCACAACTCGCCAAGGATATGTAGCAGTATGCTTAGTATATGTTTTACCTGTAATTTTATTAGTAACTGCCTATTTTATATCTTTTTCTTATTTTGATAATGAACTATTATCAGCAAGTGTCTCTATAGGAATCATTATTTTATATTATATTTTAATTTATTTTTTGAATCCATTAATTAAAAATAAAATTTCTTTTAAATTGAAACACATTAATTACAATTAATCTAATTTAAAAATCAAATAAAACTATCAAAGTATAGCACAGAAAATTTTAAATGTCTAATTTTTTTTTAATTTTGTTTAATCACAATATTTTATAAAAATAAATGGACCGCTTGGCAAATAAATTGATAAAATAAATACATAAATTTTGAAATAATAAATGTCAGATTTAATAAAAGAATATTTCCCAGAATTATCTAAAAAGCAATTAATTTTGTTAGAAGATTACAAAAAACTTTTATTAGATTGGAACTCAAAAGTAAATCTAATATCTCGCAAAGATCAAAACCATATTGATGAACATCATTTATTACATTCTCTATCTATAAGTAAATTTTATCAATTTTTACCTAATTCCAAAGTAATAGATATAGGAACTGGTGGTGGTTTACCAGGTATCCCTTTGGCTATTTTATTCCCTGAAACCGAGTTTATATTGATTGATTCACGCAAAAACAAGATAAATGCTTTAAAAGATATTATTAAAAGATTAAATCTACCCAATGTAATAGCTATAAATGAAAGAGTAGAATCTATTATTTTTCAATATCATCTAGCTATAGGAAGAGCTGTTAGTGATTTAAAAGTAATAATTAATTGGATTAATAAAAATGTAAAACCTCTACCAGGTGAGCCATTTTTAATATATTTAAAAGGAATAGATGCTTTTGATGAATTAAAAAATATTCCTTATAAATATACTATTCGCCCCATAAATGAGTTTGTCAAATTGACTTATTATCAAGACAAATACATCATTATGTTATACAAATAAAATAATAATGCAACCAATGAATATTAATAATTTTAATTCACAACCCACACTTGATTAACCCCCACTACTTATTAACTCTTAGTACCTTCACAGTTTTGATCTTACAATTTCTCCTGCCACTCTTGCCACACTAAAGCTGCTACGCCTAGTAGTGCTGCATTTTGTTCAGGCAAACTCGATTTATCAATCTTAAATGAATTGGCATGAAATGGCAAAATATATTGATTAATGTATTTGCATAATGGTTTGAGCAAGATATCGCCCGCTTGACTAATACCTCCGGTCAAAAATATACCTGAAGGTTCGAGCAAAGTAATATAATTAGCAAGGCTCAGAGCAAGATATTCAGCCGTTTTATCAAATATTGATTGTGAAAGCATATCATTAGCGGATGCGAGATTAGCAATTAACTTAGGAGTCCATTTATCTTGCGGATATTCGAATAAAGATGAATTATCGTAGTGTGTAGCTAATTCAATAGCAGTTTGAAAAATACCACGCGTACTTATATAGCTTTCTACACAACCATTTCTACCACAAGTGCATAGCCTTCCATTATTTATCAAAATCACATGTCCAAGCTCACCAGCTAAACCTGTAGCTCCACGTACTATTTTATCATTACAATAAATACCACTACCCAATCCAGTGCCAAGAGTTATAACTAAAAAATCTTTTATATTTTTAGCAGATCCATAATATTTTTCACCTAAAGCAGCACAATTAGCATCATTATCGATTACGTTTATTAGATGAGGGAATTTCTGTGATAAAAGTTTTTTCACATTTATCACTTCTTTCCATGGTAAATTTACTGCATTATGTATGCAGCCAGTATGATAATTTGCATTTGGTGCTCCTATACCGATTCCTATAATTTCATTATTTAAATTATGTTTGTCGTAGAACGACATTATTTCATCTATCACATCATTGAATACATTAAATTGATTTATGTTATATTTATTTTTAGTAATAATATTATTTTGGTTTGCCAATGCAATGGTTAAATGACTACCACCTAAATCTAGCGCAATTACTTTATTCATTATAAATAATTTTTTGAATTGTTAAAATTAAAAAGAATATTTTAAATTTATTTAAACTTAACCATTTTATTATTTGTTTAATTAATTTTGCAATGTAACAAATTTTAATATTTAAGAGCTTTGATGAAATCTCCATCTATTAAAGACTATTACAATAGCATAATTAAAAAGGCAAAGAGTCAAAAAAATTTTTTATCATTATTAAGTGGTAATGTAATATCTCAAATAATACCATTTTTGCTAGCTCCTATCATAGCTAGGATTTTTACACCAGTAGATTTTGCTGTACAAGCTAATTTTATAGCATTGATAATGCTAATAAGTTCAGTAGCTGCGGGCAGATATGAAGTAGCAATTGTTTTACCAAAAAATTGGCGAAAAGCGCGAGCTATCGCTACCTTATCATTTATATTGATAATTATCGTATCTATTTTTTCCAATGTTTTATTATTATTAAAAGATGTAGTAGCTCGCTTATATAACGATAACATTTTACCACAATATTTATGGCTTGTTAGTATAAGTGTATTGATAGTCGCCTCTTACAACACTTTTCATAATATTGGTTTACGCTATGGTCTTTTCAAAAATCTTTCTTATAGCAAAATAGCTCAATCTACCTTTGGACAATTGATGATAGCTGCATGGGGCTATTGGCAATGGGGCGGTAATGGATTGATTTTTGGATGGCTTTTAGGTCAGCTTTTATCAATGATATATTTATTTGTAGTGATTAAGCAAAAAACTAATTTTAGGCCTTTGTGGAATTTTAAACTAATAAAAAAAGTAGCAAAAGAATATAAAAAATTCCCATTAGTCAATAGTTTACATATATTAGCAGATACTTTTTCTCAACAATTTTTTTTGTTTTGGCTTATCACGTTCTTTTTTGGCTCTGAAACCTTAGGTTTTTTTGCTGTAGTTGTCAAATATTTACGTATACCCATTCAGTTAATAGGAAATGCACTATCTCAGGTTTTTTATAAAGAAGCGGTTCAAACGTATCAAAATAGAAAAAGTCTGAGAGCCTTATATTTGAAAAATTTCAAAACTACACTAATATTTGCCATTCCTTTTCTTTTAATAATCGGATTGGGTGGCAAGGTGTTATTTACTTTTTATCTGGGAAATCAATGGACACAGGCAGGTATATATGCTCAATATTACGTTTTATCAATGTTTTTTCTTTTTATAGTCTCACCAGTCAATTCTTTACCATTAGTTGTTGATAAACAAGAGTTACATTTTGCATTGTCTATGATCAATTATGTACTTAGTCTTGGTACTATAATAGTAATGGCATTACTTGGTTATTCCTTTGATACTATTTTGATAGTATATACACTAGTACAATCTATTATTTATGCTTTCATTGGTATCTGGTATTATCATTTAGCATGTAAAGCTGACAAAAAAATAATATAAAAAATAGTTGAAATTATTATAATCTAAGTAGTTGAATATAACACAGAAGATTAGCTAAAACATCAATAATTTATACTATGAAATACTAAACAAAATTTTTTGCTTAATATGCATTTATGTAATAAAATTTCGAAATTTATATTTTTATAAATAATTATTTGTAAAATTTGAAACAAAAATGAACATATTAATAAGTCCATTAAACTGGGGGTTGGGCCATGCTACTAGATTAGTACCTATTATTAGAAAATTAATAGAAAACAATAACAAAGTGATAATAGCAGGTGATGGGCAAAGCATCGTATGGCTCAAAAATTATTTCTCCAATATAGAGATTGTACATTTCCCTTCTTTTAACTTTAAATATTCTAAAAAAGGTATTAAATTGAGTGATTACTTTATTTTGGCAAATCAAATAGTTTGTCAAACTTTATATGAAAATCAAAAAATCAAAAATATTTTGAAGCTATATAGTATAGACCTTATAATTAGTGACAATAGATATGGCTTTTATAGCAATACCATACCTTCATTTTTGATTACTCATCAATTAGATATAATATTACCCAATAAATTAATGTTTGCTAAAACATTGATTAATATGTATTTAAAAAAATATTTTCAAAAATTTGATAAAATTTTTATTCCTGATTTTGAAGATTTTAATAAAAGTCTTGCAGGTGCATTATCACATCATAAAAATCAAATTAATGTACCTATAAAATATATAGGACCATTGTCTAGATTTTCAAATAAAAAGATGATATATTATGATTATTATTATGATATTTTAATTTTAGTCTCAGCGCCTACGAAATACATGTATGAAATCGTAAATTTACTTGATTTTTATGCTGATTTATATCCTTACATTAGTTTTGCTATGATCACACCTTATAATTTTTATAGTAATAGAGATAATTTGACTTTTATTGTTTCTCCTTGCGATGATGAGTGGTTAGCAACAGTATTAGGTTCTAAAAAAATTATTAGCATTGCAGGTTATTCAACTATAATGGATCTTTATACTATAAAAAAATCCGCTATTTTGATACCAGTGCAAGGTCAAACAGAACAAATGTATTTAGCTAATTTCTTAGATGGAAAACACAATTTTAAATCAGTTGATTCATTAAAAAGTGCAATTGAATTAGCAATAATGCAATTTATAATAAAATGATAATCTTGATTTTCAAACAACAATAATTTTGATATAATTTTTTATATTTATAAATATTACATAACTGATTATTTTAATTTATTGATTTATCATTAAAAAAACAATACTTGTGCTAGTTCAGAAATATTATTTATAAATTTCAAATTAATCGATGAATTAAAAGATTCATTTTTAAAAGATTTTTCTTTGATATTTGCAGTAATCAATTGTTTAAAACCAAGTTTAGAAGCCTCTTGTATTCTTTTTTGCAATTGAGATACTGATCGTAGTTCTCCATTCAAACCTATTTCAGCAGATAAAGCTAATAAATGTGGTAAAGTTTTATCATTGAACGAGGATAATATGGCAGCGACTACAGCACTATCAATAGCTGGATCATATATCCGCAATCCGCCAGTTACATTTACGAAAATGTCCCTATTATTTACTCGCAAATCTAATCTTTTTTCTAATACTGCTAGTATCATTCCCAATCTATGAGGATCGTATCCTATAGAAGATCGCTGAGGAGTTCCATATGGTGAATAGCTTACGAGTGCTTGTACCTCTACGAGTATTGGTCTATTACCCTCCATTAATACCGCAATGCTACTACCAGGTGTATCTGGTTTGTAAGTTTCAAGTAAATATTCACTAATGTTATTTATCTCTTTTAATCCATCTTGTGTCATTTCAAATATTGCTAATTCTGGAGCAGGACCAAAGCGATTTTTTATAACTCGCAAAACGCGGTATCCATAATTTTTATCACCTTCGAAGTGCATTACCGTATCTACTATATGTTCTAAGGCTTTAGGCCCAGCTATGTATCCTTCTTTTGTGATATGTCCTATAATAAAAATAGGAATATTTTTTACCTTCGCTATCTCTTGTAATCTTGACGTGCATTCTCTGATTTGTTGCAGACTACCAGTAAATCCGCTTAAATTTGGATCAGAAATAGACTGTATGCTATCAATCACTACAAAATCGGGTACTACTTCTTCTATAGCTTGTATAATTATTGGCAATGATAGTTCGTGAAATAAATAAAATTGCGAATTTGGCCGTCCTAATCTTTCGCTACGATATTTTAGTTGTCCTAAGCTCTCTTCTCCTGATACATATAATACTGTAAAATCTTTTATTTTCATTAATTCTTGCATTAGTAGAGTTGTTTTTCCTATGCCAGGTTCACCAGCTAATAAAATTATTGATCCTCTAGTAAGCCCACCTCCCAATATTCTATTTAGCTCATCACTAGGCAAAGAAATCCTTTCAAAATTATCATAGTTTATTTCTTGTATTAATTTTGGAGATATTGTTAATAGATTATTTGATTTTACATCAGTTTTATTAATGATTTGTTCTTCTATGGTATTCCACTCTCCACAGTTAGAGCATTTGCCTAACCATTTACTATACCTAGTACCACAGTTAGAACATATATATATTTTCGTAACTTTTGCCATAGATCTTTTTAATACAAATTAATACAAATTTTTTTATTTGAATATTTTTTATTTAGTACAAAAAAATTAAAATTATTAGTTTTATCTCGGTTCTATAACGTATTATATGGGTAAAGATTAAAAAAAGAGTAATTCTACAAAAAAATTT
>LFSZ01000096.1 GCA_001512885.1 Rikenellaceae bacterium DTU001 | reverse complement strand
CCAGATGTAGGTAGGATGCTCAATCTCGCATCATCAGACAGGCGAGCGTGGTATGTATACAGAGACTTGAGAGCAAGTCCTGTGTATATTTAAACACTGAAGAATAATATTACTCCCCCTTCCAAAACATTTCTTATTTTATTTTACAATACTTTTTGGTTGATTATCTTACCATTTATATTTATTTTGATAAGTTATATTTGTAGTAATTTTGATTAATTTTTTTATTATTAACGATATAAAAAAAGTATAATGCTTATTCTTGAATAATTAAATTAATATAATATTATATTTTAGAATTAAATTTAGTACTTACATCTCTTATTATCAAAAAATTATAATATATACATTTGTTTTGGGGATTTCCTTTCATCTACTTCTTTTCAGCTCCACTGGACCGATTTTATTCATAAGCGATAAGATTTTATCTCTTCTTCTATATAATCTTGGATGTTGAGTATGAGGATTCCATTTTCGAGGATTTGGTAATGATGCTGCTAATGTAGCTGCTTCGATTCTATTTAATTTTTTTGCTGGTTTACCGAAATATATCTGTGCTGCTTTTTCTACACCATAAATACCATCTCCCAATTCTACTACATTTAGGTAAACTTCCATTATGCGTTCTTTTGACCAGAAAATTTCTATCAGAACCGTAAAATATGCTTCAAAGGCTTTGCGAATCCATGTACGATGAGGAAATAGAAAAACATTTTTTGCTACTTGTTGTGTTATAGTGCTTCCACCTATTTTTCTTTTGTGCGTTTTATTATACTCTATCGCGTATTTTATAGCATCAAAGTCAAAACCAAAATGTTTAGTAAATTTATTATCTTCGGCAGCTACTACCGCCTGCACCATATAAGGACTGATTTCTTCGATAGATACCCATTTTTTTTCAAGTTTAATTGTTTTACCTTCTTTTTTTTGTTCTACACATCTGATTACCATCAAAGGAGTGATAGGAGGATTTACCCAACGATACAAAATTACTAATCCTACAGTAATACACAGAAAAATTAATATGATCTTATATAGTATTTTCCAAAATTTTTTCACTCCTTTTTTCATTATAGCTTTGTAATAGTGATTTAATTAAGTGTTAATGTTTTTTTATTATTTATTATAAATTATTTAATACTCATAAATTCATTTTACCATTTCATCTACTATCCATTTAAGATCAGACTCATTTAATGGATAAATAGCACCACTAGCTTTATTATTAATAAGAAGTTGCAAGAAATAATTTTTATCAAAATTTTTAATATTCAAATCTTCTAATTTAATTGGCGCATTTATAGATCTAAAAGATTCAATTGCTTTGTCTATTGTTTCATCAGGGGCCTCAGTATCGAAATAAGTAAGTCCAAATTTAGTAATTCCATAAGCACTTTTATTTTGCAGCCATTTCAGCCAAATAGGGTATACAACTGAAAGAGAGGCACCGTGAGGTACATCATATAAAAGAGAAAGATGATGACCTATAGCATGTACTCCCCAATCACCTGTTTTTTTGCCCATTATAGTTATTCCATTTAATGCACAAGTAGATGCATACATAATTTTTTCGCGAAGATCATAATTTATAAGATCATCTATCAATTGCGGTCCGAATTCCATTACTTCATCGAAAATGGCTTTACCAAATCTGTCTGACAAAGTAGCCTCTCCCATGCCAAAAAAGGCCTCCCACAAATGAGCTATAATATCTGCTATACCATAAATAGTATAATCTTGCGGTACAGAGATAGTGTAAGTGGGATCACAAAAAGAATCTTTAGGAAAAAGTATTGTAGAACGTACAGAAATTTTTAATTGTCTAGATTCATTTTGCAATACCGATGTACCGTTCATCTCGCTACCAGTAGCAGCTAAAGTATTAACGGCTACAATTGGCAAAGCTTTAAAAGGTTTCAAAATATTTTCATAAAAATCCCATACATCACCATCATAATAATAACCCATTGCTATAGCTTTAGCACTATCAATAGCACTTCCACCACCTATTGCTAACACTGCATCGACATTTTCTTTTTTTGCTCTTAATATTCCCTCTCTTACTTCTTCCACTCTTGGATTAGATTTTATCTTATCTAAAATGTGATATTTGATATTATACCTTTTTAATTGATCTATTACATCATTTAGACTGCCATTTTTTTTGGAAGAATTTGCTCCTGTTACTATCAATACATTTGAAGCATATGACGATATTATCTCCCCTAATTTTTGAATACAATCTTTCCCAAAATGTAGTCTAGTAGGTATATCCCATGTTAATTGCATCATAATTTTTTTTTAATTTTCTTGCAAATATATATAAACAAAAAAAGATAAGCTTCTTATAAGAAGCTTATCTTTTTTATAAGAATAATATTTTAAATTTTACTTATTATTACTATTTTTTGATAAAAAATCGTTTACTTTATCACTATCCATGATGTATTCTTTAAATTGATATGAACCTGTTTTAGGTGATTTCACCATACGTATCACTTTGGTTACATTTTTACTTTTAATATCGCGGTAACCTGCTACTGTTTTCTTTGCCATATTATTTTAAACTTATTTGATTTCTTTGTGTATAGTATATTTTTTTAAATATGGATTATATTTCCTTAATTCTAATCTCTCTGGAGTATTTTTGCGATTTTTTGTAGTTACATATCGAGATATGCCAGGTACTCCAGTATTTTTCTGCTCTGTGCACTCTAAAATTACCTGCACTCTTGCATCTTTTGATTTCCTTGCCATATTTACCTTAATATTTATTTTAGTTTGCAAAGTTAATAATAATTTTTATAACAAACAAAATAAATTATAAAAATATTATCGTCAATACAACTACTATTCCCATAAATAAAAGATAAACAATCCAATAAAAGGCTTCTTTTTTGGTATTCATGCTACTTTTTTTATTAGACAATATAAAAATCAAAAAGTTTATTATTTTAAATTAAAATATTTAAAGATAAAGTGTAAAAAAAACACTATAATATGCTTAAATTATCACATAAATTAAGCAATTATTAAAGTTATTATGAACTAATTAAATTATTTGACTTGGTAAAATAAAAATAAATTTATTGTTATTCACTTGATGGGTAGCCATTCTAAGTATTCTAAAAGATATCCGATGAAATATAATAAATTTAACCTTGCTAAGAATAATAAAGAGAAAATAATCAATGAATATGATAATTCTATTCTATATAATGATTTTGTAGTAAATAGTTTGCTATATATTAAAAAACAATATTGTATAGAAAATCATGAAGTGATAGCAACAGCTATTTATTTTTCAGATCACGGTGAGAATGTCTATGATGAAAACGATAATGTAGGGCATGACTATGCAGATGTATTACCAAAAGCGAATGTGGAAATTCCATTTATTGTTTGGTACTCTGCCAGATATCAATCATTATATCCTAATAAATTAAATATTATTTATTCAAATAAAAATAAACCTTTCATAACAGATAATTTGTTTCATGCAATTATAGATATTAATGATATTACTTTCAAACTATTTGAACCAGAAAGAAGCATTTTTAATAAAAAATATAATTCTAATAGAAAACGAATATAAGAAGATAATAAAGATTATGATTTGAAATAAATATAGGAAGTTTTAACTAATGTTTTAATAAAATAAAATCAAGTTTTCTTTACTCTTTGTGCTGATAGATAAACTCCATAGGCACTGAGCAAAGAAAAGATAATAAATATAATTTTTGTAGATAATAATAAAGAATGAAATTTAAAAATAACAATATTCTTAGTATTTATTAATAAAATAATACTAGAAGCTAGAGCCATAGAAATAAATTGACCAAAAAGTCTACTAAAGGCTAAAAAAGCCGAAGCAAAGCCATAAGCATTTTTATTAATAGAACTCATAACAGCATTAGTATTGGGTGATGTAAATACAGCAAAACCAAAGCCAAGAATTGCTAAAAGTATAGCCAAAATATATAATGGCAAGGATTCGTTAATTAATAAACCAATTAGTAGAAGTGATGCAGAAATGATAGCCATTCCACTAGAAGCTATCTTCCCAGGATTATGTTTATCTGATAAATGTCCAAAATATGCAGAAAAAAGCGCCATCATCAAAGGCTGAAAACTTAAGATTATGCCAGCTTTCAATGGATTTAAACCTCTAACAATTTGTAAATATATGCTCAAAACATAACTAATAGCAAAAGTAGTAGCATAGTTAATCAAGGCAGCTAGAATAGAATTAGTAAAATATTTATTACTTCTAATAAATGGTATAGAAATAAATGGTTGTGGATGCTGAAGTTCGTAAATTATAAATCCATATCCTACAAAAAAACTTATTGCTAATGCAAATAATGAATTCCAATTAATCCACTCAAGGGCTAAAACTATTCCTATAATTACTATTACAAATAAGCTATAACCATAGAGATCAAACTTTCCTTTCTCTTCATTTTTCCATTCACTTTTTACTCCAAAAAATATAACAATTAATGCTATAAGTGTAAAAATAAAATTAAATAAAAACAAGCTTTTCCAACCAAAATATTGGGTTAATATTCCACCTAATAATGGTGCTAATAAAAGGCCTATATATGTGAAAGTAGTCTGAATACCTAATACAAATCCACGTTTATTTGATTCAAAGGCCGAAGCTATCAATGCTGGTGCTGAAGCTAAGATCATAGAACTTCCCAAACCTTGTAAAAATCTGAATATTACTATAAAATAAAAATTTTTTAGAAAAATTATTATTAAAGATATAAAACCAAAAGCTATATTTCCTATTAAAAATACTTTTTTGCGTCCATAATTATCTGCTAACCATCCAGATAATAATAATCCTATCGCTGATGCTAATAAAAATGATTTTGTAATCCAAGCTACTTTATCCACTCCTATACCATATTCTATGTCTATAACGGGCATAGCTATGTTTAAAGAAGAAGACATAAAACTATTAAAAAATGAACCTATAATAATAGATATCAATAACCATTTGTTTTCTTTTAATTTCATTACTATATCAGATTTTTTTAAAGAAAATAATAAGCAAAATTATTTAAAATATTTGATTGTACTTAGTGTACAAAAATCTAAAATGAATTACTCAAAAGTAAAAAATTAAAAATGAACCACTATAATTAAATTACAAATAACTTAAATATTTATTTGATTTTTTTGGTTTGTTGTAGATAATGTTATCTATGAGTATTATATTTGTTTAGAATTTAGAATTCGAATGTTATAAATTATGGTTTTTGAAGTACTGTATTTCAAGATTTCAACTTATTCAATCTTTCAATAGCTTTATCAAAATTAGTTTTATATCTAAGGCTGGTTTTATAATCTGCAATTGCTTTATCTACTTGACCTAATTGTTCATAGGCTAATCCGCGATTATAGTATGCCTCGGCGTAGCTGGAGTCTATCTCTATCGATTTTGTAAAGTTATAAATTGATTTATTATAATCATTTTTATAGACTAGATAAATATAGCCCAGATTGTAATATGCATATTTATTTACTGGATTTAATATAATTAATTTTTCGTATTGCTGAATAGCTTCATTTATACGATTAGTAGACTGGAGGTGATATGCATACATATAAAGAGCTTCTTCAGAATTAGGTTTTATTCTTATAGCTGCATTGAAATACTCATCTGCTAGAGGAGGATCTTTGCTACTAAGTAGTTGTCCTAATTTCAGAAATGCCTCATAGTAGTCAGGATCTGCCTGAGTAGCACGATGCATAGCGGTTATGGCTCTAGTGGTATCACCTTGTTCTAATAAACCATAGCCCTTCATAAAATATGCTTTAGCGTTGTTGGGGTCTAAATTTGTGATTTTATTTAAATAAGCAAAACTTTTTTCATAATCACCTAATAAAAAGTAAAGTTCGGCAATTTTAGATAGGGCGTCTATATTCTCATCATCCAGATCAATAGCTTTTAGAAGAGCTTCCCTGCAATTGTTTATAGAATTTCTAGCTAAATATAGATCACTCAATATCACATGATATCTAGAAACATTAGAATTTATTAATAATGCTTTACTAATAGAAGAATAAGCACTATCTATTTGATCTACAGATAAAAATATTAAAGCTCTTTCAGCCCACAAAGAATCATTTTTTGGATTTTTAGCCAAAAGTGAATCTATATATTTTAATTTTTTTTCCCAGTTAGATAATTCAATTTCTTTATTTTTAGATGGATCTCTATAACATGAAGTAAGTAAAATTAATAAACAGCCACTATAAAGAATTAATTTTTTCATAATGAGAATGTCAATTATAAATTTTGGGTTAATTTTTCTCTTATTTTCTTTTCTATTTCATCGGCTAAGTCAGGATTATCTTTAAATAATTTTTTCACTTGTTCTCTACCTTGTCCTAGTTTATTATTATTATAAGAATACCAAGATCCGCTTTTTTGTATTATATCTAATTCAGCTCCTAGATCTATTATTTCGCCGATTTTACTAATGCCTTCGCCGAAAATAATATCAAATTCAGCCTGTTTAAAAGGTGGAGCCACTTTATTTTTAACTACTTTAGTACGCACGCGATTACCTAAATATTTATCACCCTCTTTTATCTGACTCACACGTCGTATATCTACACGTACGGTAGAATAAAATTTCAAAGCATTACCACCTGTAGTAGTTTCTGGATTACCAAATATTATGCCGATTTTTTCGCGTAACTGATTAATAAAGATACATAGACATTTAGTTTTGCCTATATTAGCAGTGAGTTTACGAAGCGCTTGAGACATCAGACGTGCTTGCAAACCCATCTGAGAGTCCCCCATTTCACCTTCTATTTCGCTGCGTGGTGTCAGAGCTGCTACTGAGTCTATCACTATTATATCAACTGCACCACTACGTATGAGAGCATCTGCTATCTCTAGAGCTTGCTCTCCATGATCAGGTTGTGATACTAATAAATTTTCAATATCTACACCAAGTTTTTGTGCATAAGATATATCAAATGCGTGCTCCGCATCTATGAAAGCTGCTATGCCACCTGCCTTTTGTGTTTCTGCTAAAGCATGTATAGCTAAAGTAGTTTTTCCAGAGCTCTCAGGACCAAAAATTTCTACTATTCTACCCCTAGGATAGCCACCTACTCCTAAAGCTAAATCCAATCCGATACTGCCTGATGAGATAGTCTCTATAGGCTCTACAGTATTATCTCCTAACTTCATCACTGATCCTTTGCCATAAGTTTTATCCAATTTATCTATTGTTAGCTTTAGTGCTTTTAATTTTTCATTATCTTCTGTTGCCATAATAAATTATTTAATTTTTAAAATATCTAATATTTGTTGAGTGCTATTAGCTGTGTCAACATTTTTGATTACTTGCTGTATAATACCATTTTCATCTATAATAAATGTAGTTCGTAGCAAACCTTCTGATTCTTTACCACATCTAACTTTATTGCCCCAAACACCATATAGATTTATTATTTTTTTTTCTGGATCAGGTACAAGAGTAAAATTTAAATTATATTTTTCTCTAAATTTATTATGAGAAGTTTCGTCATCTGGACTGACACCTATAACCTCAAAGCCAAGTTTAGTTAAATATTCATAATTATCTCTAAAATTGCATGCTTCTTTAGTACATCCACTGGTATTATCCTTAGGATAAAAGTATAAAATTATTTTTTTACCCTTGAGATCAGATAATTTTATCTCTTTGCCACTAACATGTTTAAAACTAAAATCAGGTGCTATTTGACCTTTTTCTAACATAATTTTTTTGTAAAATTAATCAAAACATTTATAAAAATAAAATTCTTAAATTAAATTAATTAAAAAATATATTCTATTTGTATCAAATATATTTTTTAATTAATTTAATTTTTAATAAATATTATTATAATCTGCAATTAATAAATTTTATTACAAGATTTTAATAATTAAGATTTAAAGAAATTAATTTTTAACGCTATCTACGATTTTAGCAAAAACTTCAGGTTCATTCATTGCGAGATCAGCTAATACTTTTCTATTAAGAGCCACATTGTTTTTGTGAATTAGTCCTATAAATTGAGAATAAGACATGCCATTCAACCTAGCTGCTGCATTGATACGTTGGATCCACAATTTTCTGTAGTCTCTTTTTTTTAATTTACGACCCACATACGCATGTGTTTGTCCTTTTTCCCATCGATTTTTAGCTACAGTCCACACATTTTTATTACGCCCACGATATCCTTTTGTAAGGCGTAGAATTTTCTTTTTTCTAGCTTTTGATGCTACATGATTAACACTTCTTGACATAATCAACCTCCTTCTTGTTTCAGCGGCTTTTTACTATTCTAATTTTTATCAAATAATTAAAAATGCTCTTAGGGGCTGAAAACAATTTTTTAAAAAACAATTTTTTATTTCAATAACATTTTTTTAACATTTTTAGCATCTTTGCCTTCTACAATGGCATAATGCCCAAGATTTCTTTTACGTTTTTTACTTTTTTTTGTCAAAATATGACTTTTGTAAGCATGTTTACGTTTCACTTTACCAGTACCAGTGATTACGAAACGTTTTTTTGCACCAGATTTACTTTTCATTTTAGGCATATCTAATTAATTTTTTATTTTTTCTTACTTATTTTAGGAGCTAATATCATAGACATTATTTTACCTTGCAGTTTAGGTAATTGCTCTACTTTGGCTATTTCAGATAGAGCATCAGCAAACTTAAGTAATTGTAATTCGCCTTGTTCTTTATATATGATAGTTCGACCCTTAAAAATTATTTCTACTTTTACTTTATTACCTTCTTCGAGAAATCTTTGAGCGTGTTTTAGTTTAAAATTAAAATCGTGCTCATCAATATTAAAGCCTAGTCTAATAACTTTAACCACTACTTGAAAAGTTTTTGCTTTAATTTCTTTCTCTTTTTTCTTACGTTCAAATAGAAATTTATTATAGTCCATTATGCGACAGACAGGTGGGTTTGCCTGTGGCGAAATTTCTACTAAGTCCAAGTTTTTTTCAATAGCCATCTCTAATGCTTTATCTATAGGTAAAATCTGTGATTCTATTCCATCACCCACTACTCTTACTTCTCTTGCAGTGATTTCATCATTTATCCTATAATTAAATTTTTCTGCCTGTTTTGCCAAGATTTTAATTAATTTTTATTAGTTAAACTTTTATTAATCTCTTCTGAAAATATATTCATAAAGCTCTCAATAGGCATTACGCCGATGTCTCCTATTCCTTGACGACGTACAGATAGAGCATTGTCGTTTTGTTCTTTTTCGCCTACTATAAGCATATAAGGTATGTGCTCTAACTCAGCATCACGTATTTTTTTGCCTATTTTTTCAGATCTATCATCCATTTCTGTTCTTACATCAAAATTTGAGAGCAAAGATACAACTTTTTTTCCATATTCAATATATTTTTCACTAATAGGTAATACTATAACTTGTACAGGAGCTAACCAAAGTGGTAATTTACCAGCAGTTTGTTCTAATAACAAAGATACAAATCTTTCCATAGATCCGAAAATAGCTCTATGAATCATTACTGGACGGTATTTTTGGTTGTCTGGACCAATATATTCTAGGTTAAATCTTTCAGGTAAGTTATAATCTACTTGTATTGTGCCCAATTGCCAGCTGCGTCCGATGGCGTCTTGCACCATAAAATCTAATTTAGGACCATAAAAAGCAGCTTCACCTTTAGCAATTATTATATTAAATTCGGTATTAGCTACACTTTCTAAGATTGCTTCCTCTGCTTTATCCCAATTTTCATCTGTACCTATATATTTTTCTTTGTTATCAGGATCCCTTAGAGAAACTTGAGCTGTAAAATTTTTAAAATCAAAAGTATTAAGTATTAGCAAAACTATTTCCATTACTTTATGAAACTCTTCATTTAGTTGATCATTAGTACAAAATATGTGAGCATCATCTTGAGTAAAACTCCGTACTCGTGTGAGACCGTGAAGTTCGCCACTCTGCTCATATCTGTAAACAGTTCCAAATTCTGCTATTCTCAATGGCAAATCCTTATATGATCTGGGTTTAAAAGCATATATCTCGCAATGATGAGGGCAGTTCATTGGTTTTAACATAAATTCTTCATTTTCATTAGGAGTAGATATAGGACGAAATGAATCTTTAGCATATTTTTCGTAATGTCCAGATGTCATATACAGCTCTTTTTGTCCAATGTGCGGTGTGATTACATGTTGATACCCATATTGAATTTGTATTTTTTTTAAAAATTTTTCGAGTTCCTCTCTAACTATTGTACCTTTGGGAAGCCACATTGGTAAGCCTTGACCTACTTTTTGGTTAAACATAAATAATTCTAATTCTTTGCCTAATTTCCTATGATCACGCTTTTTAGCTTCTTCTAAAAAAGTTAAATAATCATCTAATAATTTTTTTGAAGGAAAACTAATACCATAAATGCGTGTAAGCATTTGTCTATGCTCATCGCCCCGCCAATAAGCACCTGCAATATTTAATAATTTAAAAGTTTTAACATATTTAGTAGATGGTAAATGTGGACCACGACATAAATCAATATATTCTCCAAGACAATATAAGGTAATTTGCTCATTTTCTAGTTCTTGAATTAATTCAAGTTTATATGTATCATTACTTTTTTCGAATAAATTAATAGCTTCAGCTTTTGTAATCTCTTTTCTAATAAAGGGTAAATCTTGTTTTATTATATCTTTTGCTTTATTTTCTATTTTTTCTATATCATCTTCTGTTATTTTATAATCACCAAAATCAATATCATAATAAAAACCTTGCTCTATGCTAGGACCTATGCCAAATTTCACATGAGGGAAAAGTGAAAATACAGCCGCAGCCATTATATGAGCAGATGAATGCCAGAATACTTCTTTGCCTTCTCTATCTTCCCAAGTCAAAATTTGTATTTTAGCATCACTTTCTATTGGTCTTTCTAAATCTAATAACGTATCGTTTACTTTGATAGCTAAAGCTTCTCTAGCTAAACTCTGACTAATAGATTGGGCTATATCCATACCAGTAATGCCAGCGGGATATATTTTTTTACTATTATCAGAAAAAGTTATAACTATATCTTTCATATCTATTTAAAAAAATATTTGCAAAATTAAATCAAAAATTTGAAATAATTTAATAGTTTATTTTATGTTTTACAAAAATGCAACTTAAATTTCCACTACTTTAATTAATAAAATAGGTTCTATAAAGTCTTGTATGAGTAAATAAAAATTAGTAATTTTTATAAATAAAATGCTAATATTGGGCATATTTTTTGAATAGTAAAGGTAAAATCTTAAAAGCATAGATAACGATAAGAAAAAAAATGCTATCAATATATCAAGCTAAAATTTTATTATCTACAATAAATTTTATTGAATCTAAATGTTCATATTATTTACTTTATTATGTAAAACTTTTTCTTAAATTTGTATAAAATAAAAATCATAATTTAGACTATCTATAAATAATTTACTCTTAAATCTTGTGTGATCCTTGACATGGTTTTTATAATTTTAGTAATATAAATGTTATGTTTTAGAATTGTTTGTTTTTAATTAAAAATTTTAGATAAAACTATCAAAAATAATGCTTTCTATTGTTATTTTAAATTATAATACTTTTGATTTTACCTGTCAGTGCATTAAATCTATATATGACTATACAAAAGATGTGGATTTCGAAATAATAGTTGTAGATAATGCATCTACTACTGATCAGGCAGATAGTTTTTTAGAATTATTTCCTTATATTAAATTAGTAAAAAATTATAAAAATAAGGGCTTCGCAGGTGGATGTAATGATGGTATCAAGGTAGCTGAAGGTGATACAATTTTACTTATTAATTCTGATACAAAACTTTTAAACGATGCTATATCTATCACATATAATTTTTTAAAAAAACATCCAGAGGTAGGAATAGTCACGTGTAGATTAGAAAATGAGGATGGATCTCCTCAAAATAATTGTCAAATATTTCCTAGAATAAGTAAAATTCTATTTGAAATTTTTAGAATTAATAAAATGCTACCTATTAAAAAAACAGGTAAAATTTTGTATGGTCCCTTTTTTAGTTACACAGAAATAGCATATCCCGACTGGGTATGGGGTACATTTTTTATGTTTGATAAAAAATTGTTAGATATTTTTCCAAATAAATTATTACCAGAAACTTTTTGGATGTATATAGAAGATATGCAATGGTGCTGGTTAGCAAGTCAAAAAGGCTATGAAATAGTTTTTGTACCCGAAGCTCGAGTGTTGCATTTGGGGGGTAAAAATCATAGTGAAAGAGCTAGAGCCATGATGGATAAAAATCTCTCACAATTTTTATATCTTTACTATAATAAGATACATGCAAAATTAATAATTTACCTATCAAAACTTTTAGAACTCTCACAGTGGCGAAACTAAAAAGCAAAATACACAAAAATCTAAGATAAAAATATATAATTTTCGAAATATTTGAAATCTTCAATATAATTATTTTAATTATAATTCAATTTTTTTGATTCTATAACGTTTATTGTGGGTAATCAAATTTTAGATTGTTACAAATAGGTTATTTTTTTACCACAAGAGTACGAAGATATTATATAAAGTCCCATTCTTCTTTGCGTTCTTTGTGTATTCTCAGAGAACTTTTTGGTTGATATTTAACTGTCCAATAATAAAAAAATTAATAAATGTTTAAGTTTTTCAAGTTTATATGTTAAATAATTTTTATATTTTTACAAAAATTTTAATTCATGAAAAAAATTGTAGAAAATACCAGTAAATACCTTGCTATGAGCAAGGAAGAGAATAAAGAATTCTTAGACAACCTTTATTCATTAATGAAAAAATTAAAAGCCGATGTAGTCGATTATCAAGGTCTGAAAATACTCAGCGCCCCGCCACTATGCCCAGACTGTCGTAGCAATCACATTATCAAAAATGGTTTACAAAATGGAATGCAAAACTATCGCTGCAAAGACTGTGGCAGACAATTTAGAGTTACCACTGGTACTTTTGTCTACAGGTTGCAAAAGAAAGAGAAAATGCTCGACTACATCAGATGTATGGTAGCAGGCAAAAGTCTCAGAGCTTGTGCTAAAGAAGTAGGCATCAGCCTACCAACAAGCTTTGCTTGGCGACACAAGATATTGGCAGCTTTACAAAGTTTCGAAGATAATATCAATTTTTTCGGTGTAGTAGAGATGGACGAACTATTGATGGATTATTCCGAAAAAGGTAGAATATACAAAAATGCCGAAGAGCTGAAGCGAGCTAGGAAACAAAAGCCAAAGAAAGTAGCCGTATTGGCTGCTACAGACAGAGCTGGCAATTTATTATTCAAAAAATTTGATGACAAAAAGCTAAGTTCAGAACAAATAGAGCAATTTCTGAAGGCTAAAATGCCAAAGGATGGAGTCATGTGTAGCAGTAATAAAAAAGCATTCAAAAAGGTTAGAAGGAATGTAATCAAGCACAAGGAAATAGTAACTAGCAATAGGCAAAAGCGAGGTATATATAACCTAAGTACTGTCAAGAAAAAGGCTAGTGAATTCACGAATTGGATATATTTCAAATTTAGGGGTGTAGCTACCAAATACCTGCAAAACTACATTATGTGGTATGTAGTGATGGGTAAATACCTCACAGGCAAGACTGTAAGCAATACTGGGCGAATGCTTAACCTTGCATCCTCAGACAGGTGGGCGTGGTATCGGTATAGAGAGTTAGTGAATATAACATATGTTAATTTAAACATATGTTAATTTTCCGACTGATCCGTTTCAAGTTTCCAATTCTCCTCATCCAACATATCTAAGATTATAATTTGGGTAATCAAATTATAGATTGTTACAAAAAAATAACTATCTTTAATTATTTAGGTAATTTTTTTATCACAAAGTACCATTTGTAGCCCTTTTAATTCCATACTTTTCTGTGTTTTTTGTGCATTCTTTGAGAACTTTTTGGTTGATATTTAACAGTCCTATAATAAATAAACCAATATTAACAAATTACTCTTTTTTTAATCTTTACCCATATAAAACGTTATAGAACCATTTTTTTTAATTATTTTTGTAAATGTATATAAATTAGAAAATGGTTAATTTTTAATTTTAAGGTAATAAGTTAAAGTATGCATAAATTATATCCATTCAAATTTAAACCCCAGTTTTTTCAAAAAGTATGGGGAGGTAAAAATTTAACAAAACTTTATCATCTTGAAAACGATGATACATTGGGCGAGGCATGGTTGCTAAGTAGTATAGAAGGCAAAGAAAGTGAGATAATAAACGGTGAGTGGGCAGGTAATAATATTGTAGAGATGATCGAGGTTTTTATGGATGATATCCTTGGAGAACATATTTTTTATACATACGGTGACACTTTTCCTTTATTAATCAAGCTAATAGATACTTCGGAATGGCTAAGTATACAGGTACATCCCGATGATAATTGGGCTAAAAAATTAGAAAAGCAACAAACTTGTGGCAAAAATGAACTATGGTATTTTATAAAAACTGCTAATAATGCGCAAATATTACATGGTTTATCTCGTTTAGCTGATCAAGATATTATAATGAAATACTTAAATGAAAAGAATATAGAAGGAATTTTTCGTAATATAAATGTAAGTCCACATAGTTATATTTATACACCTGCAGGTACAGTACATGCATTGGGGCCTGGATTATTTTTAGCAGAAATACAGCAAACTAGTGACATAACGTATCGTATCTATGATTGGGATAGACCTCAGGACCCAAAAAATCCAAGACCATTACACTTAGATAAAGCTTTCAAAGTAATTAATTATGATGCTATACCAGAAGATTTACAATACCAACCTATTATAGCTGATAGAACTGTTAATTTGTTTAATGGAGAAAATTTTGTGATTAATAGAATCGTTTTATCTAGTGGTAAGCAAATAGAAAAAGATATTGAACCTTTTGATAGTTTCTTTGTTTATCTAATTTTGAATGGTAATGGTAAAATAATTTGTGATACTTATGTAGTAGAAATTATGGCAGGTGATTGTTGTCTGATACCAGCTTGTTTTTCTAATGTTATAATACAGTCTGATAAAGATATTTTAGCTTTAGAAGTATATATACAATGAACTAATGGTCATTTTGTCAAAAAACTGACTTAGCAAAATCTTAAATTTATTAATAAAGTATTGATCTTAAAAAGTTTTGCAAATTAATAAATTAATAAAAAATTTTTTTTAATTAAAAAGTTTATGTATCTTTGCAGAGGGGTAGGTCCTACACAACCAGCTCCTACGAACTCCCCCAGGTCCGAGAGGAAGCAAGGGTAAGTGGTTGTAGCGGTGTGATGTAGGGTGCTTACCCCTATTTTGATTTTATTGTTTTTTCTTAGTTATGAAATTTTTTCTAAATACAGTTTACATAGAAGAGGTAAGAAAAATAAAAGAATTACAAATAATAGATGGTATCAATACTAATCTGGCCGGGATGGAAGCCCTAGGTGTAAAAGATATAAATCAAATTTTGACTCACTATAATGCAATTTGTCAGACTTTTAACAAAACAGTATTAGTAGATGTAAAAGCTAAAGATTATTCAAGTATATTAAGAGAAGTAGATATATTAACTTCGGTAAATGAATTAATAACTGTAAAGATACCTGCCAATTTAGATGGTATAAAAGCTATCAACACATTAGCTAATCAAAAGTTTGATATTGTATGTAGTTCGATTTTTTCTACTTCTCAAGCTATCTTGGCGGCCGAAGCTGGAGCACTTTATATTTTTATACCAATGAAAAAAGCTATGCAGTTTGGAATTGATACTTTGCATTTATTGACTCAAATAATCAATATATATAATGAGCAAGGTTACGATACTTATATTATTGCTGATGGTATCAGTAGTTCTATAGAATTAACTCAAATGGCTTTATTAGGTGCAGATGGTATTAGTTGCGATATACAAACTATTTATTCTTTTTTTCAAAATAATTTTTCTAATAATAAAATGTAAAATTTTGTTAATAAATTTTTTTATATATTTGAAATTAAAAAAAAATAAAATTATATGCTTTTAAAAATTCATCCAGAAAATCCTCAACAGAGATTGATAGTTAAAGTAGTAGATATACTAAATGATGGTGGTATAGTCATAATACCTACAGATACAGTATATGCTTTTGCTACTAATCCTTTCAAAAAATCTGGCGTAGAAAAATTGTGTATGCTAAAAAAATTGGATCCTAGTAAGGCTACATTTTCATTCTTAGGTTCTAATTTATCTATTTTGAGTGAATACACAAAGCCTATTCCTAATGAAATTTTTAGATTGATGAAATCTGTTTTGCCTGGTCCTTATACATTTATTCTTCCTATAAATAGTAAAATACCTAAAATTTTAGAAAATCGTAGAAAAACAATAGGTATACGCATACCGGATAATAAAATCGTACAGGCTATAGTAGATACTATTGGTCATCCTATTGTCTCTTCTTCTATTAGGGTAGAAGAGCAACTGGGTAATGAATATATTTCTGATCCTGAATTGATTTACGAAAGATACTTAGAATTTGTAGATGCAGTAGTGGATGGCGGTCCTGGCAGTTTGGTACCTAGTACCGTGATAGATGCAACCGAAGACATGCCTATTTTGATTAGAAAAGGGTTAGGGCCTGTAGATTTTTTAGATTTAATAGATGAAGGAGAAAATATTTAATTTTTTTAATTTTAATGTTAAAAGAAAATCTGAGGAAATTTTTGAAAATATCTTTACTAATGAAAATATCAGAATACAACGTATTTTGTCCTTTGGACAGGTAAGTCCGCCAGATTATTGGTATGATCAAGATGAAGATGAGTGGGTTTTACTCTTAAAAGGAAAGGCTAAATTAGAATTTGAAAATGAAATAATAACACTCCATCGTGGTGATAGCCTGCTTATCCCAGCTCATATGAAACATAGAGTGGCTTATACGAGTAAATATTTTACTACTATTTGGCTTGCAGTGTTTATTAAAATTTAAAAATGTAACTAAAAGTTGAATTTTTAAATTTTTTCTTGTAATTTTGTAAATTATAAAAAAGTATTATATATGAGTATGATAACAATTAATAAAAATATAACAGAAGATAAACTCGAAAAAATAAAAAAATGGCCTATTTGGGAAAAAGATATTTCTCGTTTTCCTTATTATTATGATCATACTGAGGAATGTTATATCATAGAAGGTAGAATAACAATAGAAACTGAGGATGGCATATATCATATAGAACCAGGTGATTTTGTTCGCTTCGAAAAGGGACTCTCTTGTATATGGGATATTAAAGAAAAAGTACGCAAATATTATGATTTTCCAAAATGAAATTTAAAAAAGGCGATAAAGTAAAATACCTCGATGAGATAGGTGAAGGTATAGTAAAAGAAATTCATGGTGATCTAGTAATAGTAGAGGATGACCTCGGCTTTGAAATACCAATGAAAGCCAATAAGCTCATATTAGTAGAACACTCAAAAAATATGAATAATATTGACGACACTACTGATATGCAAGATAATATTATAGAAGGTGATACAAAAACAGATCTATCTATATTATCTAATCATAATAAATCCAAAATTCAACAATTTACTGATGGTATTTATCTAGTTATAAAACCTGAAAATCCAAAGGTACCTATCGCTAGTCCTCATCAATTGTATCTTGTCAATTTCACCTCTTATGATGTTTATTTTTTATTACATCAAATAAAAGTTGGGAATACTAATATTTATCACAGTTTTTTAAATGATTACACTGCTATTAAATTAGAAAATCTTAAAATAGAGGATATGCCCAATGAACTCTTATGTACCTTGCAAAGTATAATAATATCTAAAGAACATATATTTTTACCTTTTATCAGCACCTTTGCTATCAAAAGATCTACTTTATTAAAAGAAGATAATTATTCAGAAAATCCTTTTTTCGATGAGCCTACAATATCGATTTTAATAAAAGACTTAAAAGAAATAAACGAATTAAAAAATTTTGAAAAACAAAAAGATGAATTAGAAATAAATTTTTCAAAATCAAAAGAAAGATTAATCGTAGATGCCAGTATAATTGATAAGTATTTAGTATCACCAGAGTTAGCAGAGGTAGATTTACACTTAGAAAAATTAGTAGATGATCCACAAAATATCAGTCCTGATATGGCGTTAAACATTCAACTATCATATTTCAAACAATGTTTAGATGCGGCAATTTCAAAAGATATTGATAAGATTATTTTCATTCATGGTGTAGGGGCAGGTATTTTAAAGAGAGAGATGTATCAAATCTTAAAAAATTATCCTGATTTATATTATGGAGATGCGCCCATACGTCAATATGGTATTGGTGCTACAGAAGTTTATATTAAACCTATAAAAAAATAAAAATTATGGCAAAAATTCCTATTGAGAGCATTCTGTTTATTGATGTAGAAACTGTGCCAATAGCTCCTGATTATCAAACCCTTGATGATAATTTAAAGTCTCATTGGGATAAAAAAGCAAGTTTTTTAACTAAAAATGATGAAGATGATCCATCATCAGTATTTGAAAGGGCAGGTATATATGCTGAATTTGGTAAAATTGTTTGCATTTCAGCCGGTAGAGTGCAAAATGATGAGATCAAAACGAAATCTTATTATTCGCACAATGAGAAACAGCTATTAGAAGAATTTACCAATGATTTGAATATTTTCACTAGAAACATTCCAAATCTTTATCTATGTGCGCACAATGGCAAAGAATTTGACTTCCCTTTTATTATTCGTCGTATGATAATAAATCAAATTCCCGTTCCATATATTTTAAATACTCGTAATAAATCTAGATACGAATTACCTTTCTTAGACACTATGGAAATGTGGAAATTTGGTGATTATAAGCACTTTACATCACTCGCTCTATTGTGTGAACTCTTTGGTATTCCAACACCTAAAAATGATATAGATGGTAGTCAAGTAGCCAGTGTATACTATAAAGAAAATAACTTAGAGAGAATAAAAGAATATTGTGAAAAAGATGTGTGTGCATTGATAGAGGTATACAAAAGGTTAGATTTCTAAAATTATTTTCAATTCAATTAAAAGATTTTTTTTAATTATTTTACTAAAAATATGACTTTATGATTTTGCATGTTAAAAAAGATATAGATAAAAATTTATTAAATAATGTTGTAAATTATTATAATGGTGTTTTACTAGAAAAAGATGAATATTTTATTATTATTAGTTCAAAAAATTCAAACATTAAGAATGAATGGCAACAATATATTATTGAAAAATTTGAGTTGAATTCTGAATGTCAATTAAGCTCGAGAGAATACAAAAAAGAAACTAAACGAATAGATTTGCCTTGCGGATATATAGGTGGAGATGAAAAAAATACCATCATAATAGCTGGTCCATGTGCTGTAGAGTCTGAACAGCAGATTTTTGAAAGTGCAAAGTTTATCAAATCATTAGGCATTAACGCATTCAGAGCTGGCTTGTATAAATCTAGATCTTCTCCTTATACTTTTCAAGGCTTAGGGGATAAAGGATTAAATCTTTTATATAAAATTAAAAATGAATTTAACTTAATCATTGTAAGTGAAGTAAGAGATATTACTAATTTTGACAAAATAGCAAATCTAGCAGATATATTGCAAGTAGGAGCTAAAGCCATGTATGATCAAGCTATCCTGAGAGCTTGCGGAGAATCAAGTAAACCTGTATTATTAAAAAGGCATTTCGGGGCTAATATATCTGATTTTATACAAGCTACAGAATTTATTTTATCTGCTGGTAATGAAAAAGTAATTTTATGTGAGCGAGGTATAAGAACATTCGAAACTAAAACTAGATTTACTCTTGATCTCACTGGTGTAGCATATATGAAAAAATACTTAAATCTACCGGTAGTTGTAGATCCTAGTCATGCGATGGGATATTCATATGGAGTACCAGCATTAACTAAAGCATGTATGGCTATGGGAATAGACGGATTATTGATAGAAGTGCATCCATCACCTCAAAAAGCATTGAGTGATGCTAAGCAACAACTAAATCATAAAGAATTTACTGATTTAATGGTTTCTTTAAAAAGGATAGCAAAAGCAATCGACAAGAATATTATTTAATAAAAAAAGTTTTTTTATGTTAGATATTTTAAAAAAAAATATAGAATATTTTTTAGAACAATTGCCAGATTTACAAGATCTAACAAAAGGGAAAGAAGCATATAGTTTATCAGACATAAGAGCTTTAGCTGATTTATTTAATGTGCCCTTTAATTATTGTTTTAAATATGATTTGAGAAAAGAAGATATACTGATAAAAGATTTTAGTAATCGCATTAAAGTCTTAGCTTTAGATGTAGATGGTGTACTCACAGATGCAGGTATGTATATAGCTTCTAATGAAAATGAAATAAAAAAATTCAATGCACAAGATGGCATAGCTATCCAGTATGCTATTAATAAAGGGATCATTGTGATTTTATTAAGCTCAGGACTCCGAGATGAAATCATTTCTTATAGAGCGAGAATGCTAAAAATTCCACTTTTTTACGTAGGTAGAGAATCTAAATGGGATAAATTAAATAATTTTTGTAATGATAATAATGTAACCCCCGAAGATGTGGCTTATATAGGTGATGATATCAACGATTTATTTGTTTTAGAAAATGTAGGTTTATCAATATGCCCGCAAAATGCGGTTGCAAAAGTACACAAAGCGGTTAAAATACATTTATTCAAAAATGGAGGTGAAGGGGCTGTACGTGAATTTGTAGAACGTTTATATCAAGATTTATTCGATTAATTATGTATTTTTTTTCAAATATTGCCAATCAAAATAATAAATTAAACGAAGCGAAATAGAATTAGTTTGATCATTTTTAAATAAGTTTGATAAATTTTCATTAAAAGAAGGCATCTTAGTATAATAATGAATAATTTCATTAGAAAAAATTTGATTTTTCCACATAATGTTCATATATGAACCTGGGGCAAAATTCCATGAAAACATAAAATCCACATTAAAAGCATTGAAATTAATATCATGATCTTGAGCATAATTATTAATAATAGACAAACTACCATCCTGATTTAAAAAATAAAACTCACTATAATCTACCGTTCGCCAATAGTGACGAATAGTTAAATTAAAATACATTTTGTTGTTTAGTACCCAACGACCTTCTAATGAGTTAGTAATAGTATTCACATTACGTAAGCCAAAAATTATCTCATCATTATAAATAGTATCATTTACAAATCCGCAATCATTATGATCAAAGTCAAAATCTAAACCATAAATTAGAGTAATTTTATCACTAATTCTCACTCGAGGTTTTATTAGACCCCACCATCCGTTTCTTTTGATGAAATCTAAATAAGCACCTATGCGAAAATCAAGAGCAAAAACCTTGCGATAGTCAGTAGAAAGATAAATATAAGTACTCTGAATAGCTGGACGTCTATAAAGTCTACCTGGAGCTCTAGCTTCGAAATAATCATAATGATCTGATAGGCTAAAATCTAAATATATCCAGGTACTAAAAAATTTATTAGTCTCTAGGTATGCATTTAATAAAAGTTTTGTTTGCACTAAATCATTGCTTTTAAACAATCTATGATGGTCTAAATCTGTATATATAGACATTTTATTAAATTTACCAAAAGGTTGAAAGATATTATAGCTCAAACTCAAATGGTGAGTTATAATATTATTTTGCTGTAGATAGCCAAAGTCGTTTGGATTGTAGCGATCACTCAATAAATTTAATTCATAAACATATTGCCACTTACCATTTAACTTTCCTAACCCGCTATTAATCATAAATCCATTATCCAAATCATTATTTCCGATACTATCATTGATACAGCTCCAAGCAGCTTTACCATAAAGTCCAAATCTATTCGATGGGTCCATAAATTTAAAGGCAGTACCGATGACATTAGACAGATAGTTGATGTCTGGTCTGATGACAAATGCATTTGTCAAATTTACATAAGAATTATGCCAAAAACTCTGATCTAAAACTACCATATTATAATTAGCCCATGGCTCGGTAAGTATTTTATGAATATTACCTGCAGAGTCCTTTACTTCTGCCCAAGTATTAGCAGTAATAGCATTGAAAACTCCAATACCAAGTTTTTTTTCATTCCTACCTGAAAGTTTAATTGCATTGATGAGGCGTGCATATCTAGGATTATCAATAATGACATAATTATCATCTTTCATAGATCTAATCTCATCATATTTAGCAGGAATTTTACCTATTCTACGAGAATAAAACAAGCCAACTTTTTCGAACAACTCTACTCCTTCGGTAAAGAAAGGGCGATATTCGGAATAATAAGTTTCGAAAGGACCTAAATTTAGCTCTTCTTCATCAGATTTAATATGTGAAAAATCAGGAACAAGGGTAAGATCTAAAGTATGACTTTTGGTGATTCCCAATTTCATATCTAGGCCGCCACTTAGACCATATACTGGTTTTTTAGCACTAGTATAAAAATCTATATTAGTCGAGATATAAGGATAAAATGCAAGTCGTATGGGTGGTTTTATATCTCTGATCCCAATTATTTTGCCCATTTGTTCTATATCAGGCCCTAACTCTTGTTTTACAGGATTCCAACAGCTATATTCTCTATTTCTTCTAATTACACGCCAGAAATTAGCAGACCAAGATTGTTCAGGTATATTAGGAAATCTAATAGCAGAATAAGGTATGGCTATCTCTACGGTCCATTTGTTTTCATGAATCGTTACACCACTCTGCCATACAGCATCCCAATTATAATCATAGTTGCCATCTGATATCATAATGTCAGTTTGCACATTGGCTGCAGTCACTTTAAATTCATAAACATTCCTTTTGTCATTATATGGATTTAATTGTAAAATAAACATATCAGTATTGCCATTGTCCTGATCTCGCATTGTCAATTCTTTCAGTATTTTATCTGGCTCATCATCATATAGTATGGCACCGATATACAGAGCTCTATCATCATATAATACACAAACTTTTGTTGGTTTATAAGGCATCTGCCCCTGATAAGGTTTATAAGTAACAAAATCTCCCGTACATTCGGCTTTTGACCATGCCTCTTCATTTATTAAACCATCTATTTTGATTTCTTCATTTGTACGATATGCTGTTATCTGCCTTTCTTGAGTAAAAGCTGAGATTGAAAAAATAAAAAACAAAATATAAAATATATATTCCTTCATATTACTTTAAAATCTAACATTTAATTACCTAATACTACTATGATATAATTCTAAAATTTTAAAAAATCAAATATGTCAAATATCTATCATTTAAAATCATAAAACTAATGCGGTTGTTGGTTATTAAACATCAGTCATTTATTTTTCCTAAATTATTCAAATTTCTCAATAATATTGATAAATCTGTCATTACATGATAATCTCTAGCATAATTAAAATCTATCTCATTTGATATATCTGATTGTGGATTAAAGCCTAAGCCATCTAAAGGAGTGAAAACGCCTTCGGGTATTTTAGGTAAATTATGAAATTTGTTTTTTGTGCAATAACCAACCCATGTTTTTTTATTTAATAGCACACTAATAATATTTTTAAAAGCTTGCCCTGATTTTTTAATAAAAAGCATATAAAAAGGAAAAAATATTAAAAGTATAATACTAGTAAAAAAATCAAAAACCCTTTTTCTTCTTCGATTTACAGGTTTACCTATGCTATTTAATTCATACAAAAATACATCTTCAGGATTTAAAATATATCTTGAGCTCAGAAGAAATTCATTAGTAGGTGAAGATATTCTAAAATCTACATGGTGATCTGATAATGAACTCATAGAATCAATTATTTTAGACATGGCAACACTATTAGTACAATATACTATTTCATTCAATTTGTATATTCTAATAATATCAATTAATTGGTTGATATTAGCATGATAAAAATTTGAATCAGATATATCCTCAGGATCAATATAAAATAATTGGTCTACTGACACATTACTCTGTTCTAAAACATTTTTTACAGCTTTTATATCTTGCTCATCACCACAAATAGCTATTCGTTTATTTTGTTTTAATAATCCCCAAGAGTCTAGATGCAACCATTCGATTAAATATCTTATTGCTATAAGAGATAATAAAGCCCATAGTGTGCCTAATAGCAAAATAGCTCGGCTAAACCGATATTGTTCATTTAATAAACCATAAGCAAGTAAAAGAATTATACTACCACTGATAATACCAGTAAAAAAATGTTTTTTGTGAAATGGTTTGTCATAACCACCATTTAAAAAAATTGCTATTATCCAAACAAGGGAATAAATTAATAAGGCATAATATAGAAATGGCCTAGGGTAAATTATAGAATCATAACTAAAGCGTATCTTTTCCCACAAAATAGTAATGCCATATAGTCCACTATATAATATCAATAGATCTAGGAAGGGCAGCCATATTTTTTTGAATAATCGTTTTAAGAAAGCAATGAAAGCTTTAGAATAAATAGCTATCGAAATAAAAAATTTCATCCATTTAGCACCTTTGGTATATAAATGTTTCTGAGTAAAAATAAGCATAGCATTATAAAAATTGTAAATATAGTTTATGCTGCCTTTTTTTGTGCTTTCTCCCTTGTAATGTATAATACGAGTATGTGGATAATAATAATTTTTATATCCCGCTTGCAATATTCTATAACTAAGATCTATATCTTCACCATACATGAAAAAAGTTTCGTCTAGATATCCTATTTCATCTAATACCTCCTTTCTGATGAGCATAAAGGCTCCGCTCAGTATCTCTATTTCATTAATTTCATCAGGATCCAAATGTCCCATGTAATATTTAGCAAAAGTTTTAGAATGAGGAAAAAGTTTTATCAATCCACTCATTTTGCAAAATGAGACCCAGGGTGTAGGAATACCCCTTTTAGACTCAGGTAAATACTGCCCTTTACCATTAACTAATTTGACACCTAAGGCTCCTGCATCGGGATGTTGCTCCATAAAAGCGATCGTTTTAGTAAATGTATCTCTCTCTACTATAGTATCAGGATTTAATAACAATACATACTTACCCTTTGCTATATTCAGAGCTTGGTTATTAGCTTTAGAGAAGCCCAAATTTTCATTATTAGCTATCAAGGTAACTTGTGGAAATTTTTGCTTAATCATAGCTACACTACCATCTACACTGCTATTATCTACTACTATTACCTCTCCATCTATGCTTTCTAAAGCATCAAAAACAGATAGTAAACATTGTTCTAAAAAATGTTTTACATTATAATTAACAATGATAATTGATAGTGTCATTCAAAAAAAATAAAAGTTTATTTTAATTATATTTTTTTAGCAAAACTATCTTTTAATTTTGTAATGAGATTAAAGACAATGTGCTCTGTATTACTATCGGGATCAGTTACGAAATAGCCTAAGCGTTCAAATTGATAATGTGCTGGTGTCAAATAATTATTTAGGGCAGGCTCACCATAAGCGGTGGTAGTTATCAAACTATTAGGATTTAGATAATCAATGAAAGTCTTATCTGCTTCCACATTATCTGGATCTGGTATTGTAAATAATTTTTCATATAGTCGCACTACAATAGGTATAGCATGCTCGACTGATACCCAATGTATTGTACTTTTTACCTTGCGTCCATCAGGGCTATTACCGCCTCTACTAGCAGGATCGTACTCACCGTAGATCTCCACGATGTTGCCATTATCATCTTTTTTGAATCCTGTACATTTAATGAAGTATGCCCAACGTAGTCTAACTTCATTACCTACATAAAAACGATGATATTTTTTAGTAGGATTTTCCATGAAATCTGAATGTTCTATGAAGATTTCTTTCGAAAAAGGTACCAATCTAGTATCAGACATGGGATCTTCAGGATTATTTAAAGCTTCTAACCATTCTACTTGATTTTCTGGATAATTTGTTATCACCAGTTTTAGTGGATTGATAACGGCCATACGTCGTGGAGCACGTTTATTCAAATCTTCACGTAGACAATGTTCTAATAGCTCATATTCTATTAAATTTTCCCTTTTAGCTATACCTACAATCTCAATAAACATTTTTATACTTTCAGGAGTAAAGCCACGACGTCTAAGGCCAGAAATAGTAGGCATACGAGGGTCATCCCATCCACTTACATAGCCACCTTCCACTAGTTGCAAGAGTTTACGTTTACTCATAATAGTATATGATAGATTCAATCTAGCAAATTCGATTTGTTGAGGCGCCCATATATTTAATTCTTTAATGAACCATTCATATAAGGGTCTATGAACTTCAAATTCTAAAGTACATAGTGAATGGGTAATCTTTTCTATCGAATCACTCTGGCCGTGTGCCCAATCATAAGTGGGATAAATGCACCATTTATCTCCTGTGCGTGGATGATTCTCATACATAATGCGGTACATTATGGGATCTCTCATATGCATATTGGGACTATTCATATCTATCTTTGCCCTCAATACGCGACTACCAGCAGAATATTCTCCAGTTTTCATTTTGTTAAATAATAATAAATTTTCATCTATACTTCTATCTCTATGTTTACAAGGTATTCCTGGTTCAGTAGGTTTAGTTCTATTTTTGCTAATAAGTTCTTGGGGACAATCGCATACATAAGCCTTACCTTTTTTTATCAATAATATGGCCCACTCATATAATTGTTCGAAATAATCAGATGCATAGCATTCTTTGTCCCATTGAAATCCCAACCATTTCACATCTTCTTTGATAGAGTCTATATATTCTTTATTTTCTTTTGATGGATTAGTATCATCAAAGCGAAGATTGCATGTACCATTATATTTTTTTGCTATACCAAAGTTGAGACAAATACTTTTAGCATGGCCAATATGCAGATAACCATTAGGCTCTGGCGGAAAACGTGTTTTCACAGTTTCGAATCTACCTTCTAATAAATGTCTGTCTATAATCTCTTCTATGAAATTTTTATTTTCGTTTCTATTTTCTTTTGTATTTTTGTTTACTAACATTTAAATTATTTTTTTGCAAATTTATTAAGAAAAATGACAACTGTAATATATTTAAAAAATCTCAAATTTCATGCATATATCGGTTGTTTCTATGAAGAAAAATTAATTGGTCAGTTATTTGATCTTAATTTAAGGATAGAGCTAGACCTTACTAAACCTATGATAACAGATAATATAAATGATACTATAAACTATCAAAATGTTTATAAAATTATTTCTGAGCTAATGAAACTTAAATATAATTTGATAGAGCATGCAGCATATCATATTTTAGATAAATTATGGCAAATTTATCCTAATATTCAAAAAATAGAATTAGAAATTAATAAATTAAACCCACCAATAAAAGGTGAAATAGGTAGTGCAGCATTCTTTATTAGTATCGAAAAAAATGAATTTGAACAATTAAAAAATTTACAGATATAATTAAGAAAATAATCTAACAACTATTATAGTGTGAAATAAAATGAGTTACGAATAATTATTGACTTGTATGCTTAAATATATCCTCTTTAGATATTATATAAATTTTTTTCTATCAAAGGATATAATTTATCAATTTGTTTTTGTATATCCATTGTTTTATTAATAGCTGTGATGATCTTACAGTAATATTCTGGATTGTCTAAATTGAGATTTTTTCTATCTTTCAAAAATTTATATAATACTTGATAGCCACCAATGTGATAATTCCACAATTGGGGGCTTACATTAGTGAAATATTTATCATTATTTATATAAATTCTTTTCTTTTTTTCATTATATTCTACTTTTTCTATTTTATTAGTACCAACCTCACCTTCATATTTTGCTATTACATTATCCAATTCTTTACTTTTCATTAAATGTAAATCTACAAGTTTATTTCCTAATGTAGACATTTTATTAAAAAGTTTATAATTTTTGGCAAAAGGAATTCTAGGAAAATCTATTTTGAGAAAATCTGCATATTTTTTCCTATAGATATTGCTATAAAGTACAGCATAGACATAGAATAGAATCTCCTTGGGAGTTAAATGTTTATTGTATGTTTTATTTAATTTCTCATAAATGGATTTATCTATATTAGGTTGGCGAGTATGATATTCCACTGATCTTTCGAAAAGCATCATAGTGTGAGCGGATGGGGTTTTAGTATTATTTTGTTGTTCGGTGTATAAATAAAGTGGAAATATTTGAGCGGTACCTGGTGATTGTATTTGATTAATATCAATAATATTATTTGTAATAAATGCATGGCAAAAATCATCATTCTTTTTGAAGACAAATCTAGTTGTTATTAGACCTAAGTTTTCATTAAGCATATGACTCATCAAATTTTTTCTAGTTCTGGCTATGATATCATCATGGTATATAATATATCTAATATCAAATGGTCGATATAATATTTTTTTAATGCAACTCATCCAATTATCACATTGCATGAAACGCTCTCTTTGTTTAGATAAATTCCATTGATTATTATCTTTTATCTTAAAAGTTTTTCTGATAGTTTCGTGGTCAATATTTTTATTTCTAAATATTCTAATCTTATTTTCTAAAGCTTCTTTTGTAAAATCTATAGCTAAATTATCGTTTGCGGTCACAATACCGACACCATTTACAGGAAATATGTCATTTATTTTGTCCCATTTCTCATAATATTTAATATCTTCGATGTTTCTGGGAATGAAAAAATACTCTGGAGAAGCAGGCCTGATCTCTGTATAATTTTTTTTGTCAAAATTATTATCTAGTAGCCATTGATATTTAGCTTCACGCATGCCATAGAGATCTTTATGATAAACTCGACAATCTTCTTTATTTTTTTGTTTTACAAATATAGCTATAACTACACCTTGCCTAATGTCGAAAACATTTTCATCTTTACTACCATCAGGGCATTTTTCTTTCTTCAAAGCATTACCATGTAAATCTAATAAGTAAATTTCATTAAAAGTATTCATCAGACTCTGACGCATACCCCTGAAAGTCAGATTGTCTAAATAACTATGATTAGTTATCATACCTACTATACCCTGGCCAGCTTTATGAATTTTACATTGAGCAAATCTGATAAATTTCACATAATCGTCTTGTAACCACAATTTTTTTTCACCTAGTGGCATGCCATCTACTTTGTAATAACTCAGTGCTCCATTGATATCTTTTTTTAGTAATTGCTCTGTCCATTCATTAATATTAGCAGATATGCCACTATATGGCGGATTGCCTAAAATCACTAAAATAGGTTTGTCTTTTTTAACTTCACAAGCTAGATGGCTCTCTTCGCTCAATGAACTCAAGCCAGGAATAATTGTTTGATCTAAATTTTCTTTTTCCAAAGTATTAGTTAAATATAGTTTGAAGCGTTCATCATTACTCATTTTATAACCTAATTCATCAAAAAGAAAGCTTATCTTTAGATGTCCTATAGCGTATGGTGCCATCATTAGCTCAAAGGCATAAAAATTTTCTAGAATATGATTTTTGATAAAATTTTCTTTGCCACCAGTACCATATTTATCAGTATATTCATTTATAGCCAGTTTAATAGCTTCGGCAGGGAAAGTGAGTGTGCCAGCAGCAGGATCTAATAATGTAACTTCTTTGCCAGCAAGCCCATCAGCAATATCGAAATGAGTTTTTAAAATATCATTTATCGAACGTACAATGTAGTTAACTATTGGCTCTGGAGTATAATATACACCTCGTTTTTTTCTAATTTTAGGATCATATTGTGAGAGAAAAGTCTCATAGAAATGAACTATAGGATCCTGACCTTTGCCATCTAAATAAAAATCTTGCAATATTTTTTTGACATCTGTTACCTGCAATATCTCTGCTATATCATCTACAATTATTTGCAGTGATTTAGGAGCATCTTCGAGAGAAATAAAGCGAAAAATATCGCGTAAAATGCCAATAGTCTGAGGAATGTATTTAAAAGCTAATTCTCTATTAAACTCATCATTTGCCCTTGTGCGTGCAGCAAATAGTCCATAAGTGATAGTTTGTGAGTACAAATCAGCAAAGGTTTTTTCTGTTAAAGTGCCTATGAGATATTTCTGAAAAGCTTCATAGAATCGGCGTATAGCTTTTTGTCCCTTTTTTAATTCTTCTGCCATTTCTATACTCACAACCTCATCACGAAGAAATCTTGTACGATTAGCTAATTCTACAGCTAAATTTTTAGCATTGTTAACTTTGGGTAAAGAAAAAGAAAAAAATGTATCCAATAATTCATAAAAATCATTTGTATTCTCTACTGGTGGAGCTACATTTAGGTTTTTAGCTATAGCATATCTGGCTATAGTTGTTGTTTTTATCCTATCACCATTTCTATATAGTCTAAATTCATAAAAATTTGTCAAAATCACATTGGGGAAAGTACTAATGTATCGTTTTAATTGTTCTGAATTTTCTATTTTATCTAGATTGGTTACAGACGGATCTTTAGCTTCTATGTAACCAGTAATGTGATTTTTCCCGTCCCAGACACGAAAATCTGGATTACCAGCCTCTGTTTGCTTGGGCAAAATAGTTATTTCAACTTTATTATAATTATTTTGCTCTACGAAAGCCAATAGCAAATCTTTTAAATGCCCATAATAGTTCTCCTCACGAGCATCACCTCGATTTAATGTATTTTGTATGCTTGCTAAATATTGTTTTAGCATCTAAATTAATGAAATGTATATTAATGGTAAAGATAGTTATTTTTTATAATTAAAAAAGAACAATTATTTTGATAATTTATCAAAATAATTATAAGTTTTAAATATTATTTGTTAATTTTGCTTATATAACTATGTTTAAAATTTATTAAATATAGATATAATTAGTATTTAAACAATAAAAAACGCAAATTATGAAAAAATTATTTTTAATTATCATTTCAATTTTCAGTTTTTTGGTTTTACAAAGTCAAGTAAATAACCAAGAAAGTAAAAATTATAGCGAAGATATCGCTACACTAAAAAAATCTATGACTATTGTACAAAGACAAATTAAGAACCAACAACTAATCATCTCTAATCAAAATAATAAAATAGATAGCTTAAATAAAATAATAGCAGTATTGCATAATGAAATAGAAGAAGGTAGCTCTAATCAAGCAACTATTAATGAATCCATAAATGTTTTAAGTAAACGTATTGTAAATATTAATAATGCGTTAGCAGAAAGGAAAACATATGTCATCATAGGTTCTATTATTGCTATCATAATATTATTGTTGATTTTGTATTACTTAAGAAAAAATTTTTCAAAAATTAAATCTACTATCAAGCAAAAAGAGAATGAGCTAAATGAAAGAATAACAGAAATCAATGACAATTTTAATAATGAAATAAATAACGTTAAAATTTTGATAGAAAATAACAAAAATGAATTTAATGAAAAAATAATAAAATTTCAAAATGATTTTAGAAATAACCTTGAGACTAATGTAAATAATTTGCAGAGCTCGATAAATGAAAAATATCAATTATTAACTAATGAATTTAACGAAAAATTATCAAATACTATTGATAATTTAACTATAACTATTAATGAGATAAAAGATAACTCGAACAATTTAAAATCATCTGTTAATAAAGAAATAAATACTATACACACAATGATAACAAATATAAACACTAATTTGGATGAACAAAAAAATAATATATCTGAGCTAGATAGTAAATTAGTTGCTATAAATTCAGAATTAGATGTTAAAATATCTAATTTACAAAAAGAATTAGAAAATAATATCATTGAGATAAATGAAAAGATAAATAATCTACTAAAACCGCCCCAGAATAAGTAGAAACGATAGATAGGAGGTAATTATAATTACCTCCTATCTATCTCTATCATTGTATTTTTCTTTCAATTTATTTTTCAATTCATTTAATTGCTCATTTAATTCTTCTTTATTTTTTCTTTTTTGCTCATTTATCCATTTATATCTTTTCACAAATGGTGAAAGTTTTTGATGACGATTAATTAGATGAATAGCGACAATCAAATACGTGGCAATAAATAAAATAGCTATTGATAGATTGATGGGGTATTTAGGCACTAACATTAATAAATAGTCATAAAAGCCATGCGATCCAAAAGTAATCATAAAACCAATAAACATCAGTTTATTTTTTCTCTTTACTAAATTAAATCTAGCATAACCAAAATAATAACCCATAGCTACAGCAAAAACAAAATGTGCTGGTGTAGGCATGATGGCTCTCATAAGGGCAACAGTCCATATATGAGACAAATCATTAAAAATAAAAGCCAAATTTTCTAAGAAAGCAAACCCCATTCCAATAGCTACCATATAAACCACCCCATCTATTGGCTCATCAAAGTATTTTTTTGGCCAGATAAACCACCTAAAAAATAAAAATTTTATTCCTTCTTCTATTAAAGCTACAAAAAAAAATGCTTCTATAAATGCACTGAGTTCTAATGGTAAATTTAGTTTGATATTCGAAAAAAGCATATTTTCTAAAAATGAAGCTGGTATAGTGGCTAGCATACCAAGAAAAAATGCAAAAAATAAATATTTAAAAGGCTCTGGCTTGTATTTATCTTTGAAATATACTAAAAGTAAGAAAAAAAGTGCAGGTATTAGTGCTAAAATGATTTCTAACATTTTTATTTATTTATGCAAAAATAATAACTATAATGAGAATTTGATAAAAAAATAATTACATAAATAAAAATACTAAAAGAGGAGTTAGAGGTTTAGAAAATTGCATATTGTAATTTCTTGATATTTATAGGGACAATTTAATTTTTTTTTAAATTAAATATAGTTTGTAAATATATCATAACTATTTTTTCTTAACTTATTACAGTTAAAATCAATTTACGTGATGAGGCATGATTTCTAAATTCACAAAGATAGATGCCTTGCCATGTACCTAATGCTAATTGATAATTAACTATTGGAATAGAAAGTGATACACCAAAAATAGAACTTTTGAAATGAGCGGGCATATCATCACTGCCTTCTATATTGTGAGTAATTTCTGGTAAATTTTCGGGAATTAATTTATTAATTATAGTTTCCATATCTACACGTACATCAGGGTCGTAATTTTCATTTATAGTAAGAGCAGCGGATGTATGTTGCAAAAAAATATTTAAGAGTCCCATCTCTGGTAAAGGTTTAATAGCTTCTACAATTATAGAAGTTATTAAATGAAATCCTCTTTTGTGAGAAGGAAGTGTAAGCTCTATTGTCGATATCATAAATCAAACCTCCTTGTCTTTTTTTTTAAGATTATTTAAATATTTAAGTTTTCTTAGTTCTATTTTTTCTGTAATAGTTTTTTGATATTTTATATTTTTTTCTACTAATATTTCTTTAGTTATGTACTTAATAAATATTATTTTATTATTATTAAATTATCAATAATAAAATGCTTTTCTCCAGTAATAGAACTAACAAAATTAATAGCTATGGTGTATACACCCTCAGGTACTGTTTCACCTTTATATGTACCGTCCCATCCTTGATTTATATCGGTAGTATAGAAAAGTTGCTTGCCATATCTATCAAAAATCCGCATTTCGAAGTTAATTGGATTTATTTCAGCACCTACAAAGTTAAAAACTTCATTCAAATCATCATTATTAGGTGTAAAAGCATTTGGTAAATAAAAAGTACTAATATCTTTTATTATAATGTCTGCACCTATCGTATCTAT
>LFSZ01000027.1 GCA_001512885.1 Rikenellaceae bacterium DTU001 | reverse complement strand
TTAGATTCTGTCAAATAACCAGCACCTACACCGAGATTTTCACTTTTATAAATAATATTTAATCTAAAATCTTCATTACTAATCTGATAGCCACCAATAGAATAAACATTTTTCATCATTAGGTTCCAAACAGGTAATTTAGTATTTATTGAGGCAGGTTTTAATAATTTAACAACTAAACAATTAGGAGGATCTATACCATCAGTAGAAAATTCTCCCACTTGATAAACACTATCACTGCCTACAACTGTATATTGATAAGCAACAGCCAACACTTGATCTGGACGAAGTCTAATATTGAGAGAAATAAATCCTAATTGATTATTTACAGTATATTCTGATTCAGATAACTTACGTGCATTTTCTATTTTTTCATAATCAGTACCCATTTTCAAATTTTGAGCAGAAAGATATGAATTTACATCATTCAAATTTCTAATATTTGCTGGATTTACTATTTGTAGTAAATTATTGCTTCTATTACTAGGTAAATAAGCATCTGGAGTGAAATTAGGTAAAATATCTTGATTATATGGCTGATATTCTCCCAAATCTTGAAATGCTACGATATTTCTATTTTCTTGAGTAGCAGGACCAATATTTGTAATCCATACTTCTATTTTAGTAATGTTTACAGGGCTAGAAATTATTGGGAGTCGTTCTAAAAATTTGTTGTAATTATTATAAAAATATTGAGAGATAAAGAAGTGTTTATTTTCTTCGTAATCAAGAGCTTCGATTTTAAATTCTCTCACCTCTGCACCGCCAGCTACAGTAATAGAACTAGTTTGACTCTCTTGCTGAGAAAGTACAGCTGTTACAGTAGCTTTGCCAAACTGTAATTGAGTTTTTAGACCAAATAAGCTTTGACTACCACTTATCAAGGTGCTATTAAGTGGCAAGGTTACGTCTCCAGCTTCTATTTTTTTGATAATTTCATCCTCTTTGCCCTCATATTCTAACTTTATTTTATTATCAAAGTCAAAACTAGATTCTGTATTATATCTTACATTGAAGTTTACCTTATCACCTACTTTTGCCATTAAGTTTAATTGAATTTTTTCTTGAAAATCTAAATTTCCATACTTTCTTTGCTTAACAGTAAGTGATGGGTCATCCCTTCTATAACCCTTGTATCCAAAAATTATTTCAGCCGTACCACTAGGTCTGATGTCTATTAGTCCACTACCAAAGACTCCCTCATCTTTTACATGCATCCTAAAAAGCGAATCAAATAAACTTTTGCCTTTAGATTGAGAAGTTATTTGTTTTTGCCATTCTCTTTGCCATGCTTTTTGAAAATCATATTCAGAATATTCATCAAAAGTCATCTCATAAGGATAGCGCAATTTAATATTTCCGATATGTTGTTGATATTCATAAGTATTAGTAGATGGATCATAGATGATAGTATCTTTCAAATTTTTAGGATTTACATCCCATGGCGAAATTATCAAAGGTGGAGGTCCTATTATTTGCTGATTGCCAATAGGATATTTCAAAGAATCTAAGGTATCTGGGGGGCCTGGAAAATGCTGAATATTTAACTCATTACTTACATAATAATATTTCGGTGAAAAAGAATAAAATATAAAAAATGAAAATATAGATAATACAAATATACATCTAATAAAAGGTATAGAATGAGTTGATATTTTTTTCACTATTATTAAAGTTTATAAATACTTAAAAGCTAATTTTATTAGTTTATCCAAAGAAACATACTCTTCCTTGGAATGATTTTTTAAAACTTTATTCAATGCGTTTTCGGCTTCTTTCACAGAATAACCTAATTGTTTTAAGGCTAATAACGCATCTTGATAAAAATTAGTATCAAAATTAGATAAATTTTTTAAACTTTGTTGAATTTCTGGGATTTTATTTTTTAATTCTATTATTATTCTTTCAGCTGATTTAATACCTATACCTTTTACTTTTTGTAAACTAGTAACATCTTTGCTTTGAATAGCCGAATACAAATCTATCGGTGTCAATGTAGATAATAGATTACGAGCTGTATTAGGTCCAATGCCATTAACTGTAATCAATAATCTAAAAGCTTCTCTTTCATCTTCATCTGCAAATCCATACAATTGTATACCATCATCTTTCAATATTAAATGTGTCAAAACTGTTATCTCTTTAGATTCTTTAATCTTTTCAAAAGTATTTATAGTGATTTGAACCTCAAAGCCCATGCCTAAAGATTCTATTATTACCTTAGATGGATTTATAGAAACTAATAAACCTTTTATATAATTAAGCATAAAAAGATGATTTTTTTTAAAAAAACTAAGGTCCAAAGTTAATAATTATTAATAAAATGCTAAGCAATATTTTTTAAAATATCTAAATTAAAAAAAAATGTTATTTATCAATTCTGATTTGAAAAATTTTCAATAATTTTGTATAAATTATAAATATGCCAAAATATCCTTTATTAGCTAAAATAAATGGTCCAGAGGATTTGAAAAAATTTTCTCTCAAAGAGCTTAAATCTATAGCCAATGAGATTAGAGAATATATTATAGAGGTGATGTGTAACACTCCTGGACACGTTGGAGCAAATTTAGGTGTTGTAGAGTTAACCATTGCTTTACATTATGTTTTTAATAGTCCTGATGATAAAATTGTATGGGATGTAGGTCATCAATGTTATCCACACAAAATAATTACAGGACGTAGAGAAGAATTTAGAACTATTCGAAAATTTAAAGGTATAAGTGGATTTCCTACAAGAGAAGAGAGTATTCATGATGTATTTGGCACAGGTCACGCTAGTACTAGCATATCTGCTGCACTAGGAATGGCTTCTGCAGAAAAAATTATTAATCCAGATAGTAAAAATAATTTTATAGCAGTGATAGGTGATGGTAGCCTGACAGGAGGTATGGCTTACGAAGCTATAAATCATGCTGGCACTACTAACACTAACTTCTTAATAATCTATAATGACAATAATATCTCTATTGACGAAAGCACTGGAGCTTTAAAAAATTATTTTACACATTTTATAGCTTCTAAATCATATAACCAATTAAAAAACACTGCATACGAACATTTAAAAGGAACCCTAATTCGTCGATTTTTTAATAAAATTTCATCTATTATAAAAAATACTTTATTAAAACATTCTAATTTTTTTGAATTCTTTAATCTAAGATATTTTGGTCCAGTTAATGGTCATGATATAGAACAATTGGTAAAAATTTTGAATAATCTGAAAAATATACCTGGTCCCAAAATATTACATGTATTGACTCAAAAAGGTAGAGGATACCCACCAGCTGAGAAAAATGCTGTTGCATTTCATAGTCCAGGTAAATTTGACCCTGAAACTGGTGAAATTTTTAGTAATAGAAATGACAAAAACAGTCCTTTAAGGTATCAAGATGTTTTTGGCAATACAATATTAGAACTCGCAGATATGGATGATAGAGTCGTAGCAGTTACACCAGCTATGGTATCTAGCTCGTCATTAGACATTATGTATGCTAAATATCCAAATAGAGTATTCGATGTGGGCATAGCCGAAGAGCATGCTGTTACTTTTTCTGCTGGTTTAGCTGCACAAGGTCTGATACCATTCGCTACCATTTATTCCACATTTCTACAAAGAGGTTTCGACCAGATAATACACGATGTAGCTTTGCAGAATCTTCCAGTCATTTTTGCTATCGATAGAGGCGGCATAGTAGGAGAGGATGGCAAAACTCATCAGGGAGTTTTTGACCTAGCATATTTGAATTTAATACCTAACATGATCATAAGTGCTCCTATAGACTGTATCGAACTTAGAAATCTAATGTATACGGCCTATAAATACAGAATGGGACCTTTTGCTATTAGATATCCTAAAGCTATTGCTGAGTTTGTAAATTTTGATAAACCTTTTGAACTTTTACCTATTGGCAAAGCACAAATACTAAGAGAAGGTGAAAAAGTTTTGATAATCTCTTTGGGTAACCCAGGACATGATGTCGTAGAACTTTACCCAGAATTTGATAACCTGAAAATTAATCCTACTCATGTTAATCTGCGCTTTCTGAAACCTTTTGATGTAGATACTTTGAACCAATTATGCAAAAATCATGAAATCATTATTACCATCGAAGATGGTACTCTATATGGACTCTCCTCTACTATATCAGATTTTTTAGTTAAAAATAAATTTAATAATAAACTTATTAGCTTAGGTGTACCAGATCAATTTATAGAACATGGCAGTATAAATGAGCTGAAACAAATGCTAAAATACGATAAAAACAGCATTTTAAATACAGTAATACAAGCATATAAAGGGATATACAAATTGAGCTAAAAAAATTTTTGAATTATCAAAAATTTTTAGAATTTTGTAAAAAAACAACTATTATGAAAAAGGCAGTACATATTGTTAGAATATTGATAGGATTACTTTTTGTTTTTTCAGGTTTTGTAAAAGCAGTAGACCCATGGGGTTTTCAATTTAAATTAGAAGATTATTTTATTGCTTTTAATTGGGACTTTTTTATGCCTTTTGCTTTGTTTTTAGCTATTTTGGTACCAGCAGCTGAGTTTATCATAGGTTTTGCCCTTTTATTAAATTTAAAACCTAAGTATGCTATCTGGGGGGCTCTCATCTTTATGGCATTCTTTTTGCCTCTCACCTTATATCTAGCTATTACTGATGCAGTATCAGATTGCGGGTGTTTCGGTGAAGCTATTAAGCTAAGCAATTGGAATACTTTTTATAAAAATATAATTATCACAGCAGCTATTATTTTTGTCATCTGGCAAAGAAAATATTTAAAATCATGGTTAAAAAATGCTGTAGAGTGGATATTAATAGCAGTGTCAGGACTTTTTATAATAGGAGTCTCCGTCTATGGATTGACATACCTGCCTATCGTAGACTTTTTACCATATAAAATAGGCGTAGACCTAAAACCAGATCCCAATCTAAAAGATAAATATTTCGTAATATATAAAAATAAAACAACAGGACAATTAGAAGAGTATCCTGCCAATCAATATCCTTGGGATGATAGCTTGTGGATGGCAGAACACGAATTCGTAGATACTCGAGTAGAGAAAGCAGCTAAATCAGCCCTTTTGATATTAACCTATGATAATGATGGCAATGACGTTACTGATAGCGTACTGCTAAGTAAAAAACCTACAATGCTGATAGTTAGTTATGATATCAAAAAAGTAAATCCTAAAACTGCCACCAAATTGAAAGAATGGATAAACATAGCTAATAAATTTAATGTAAATACATTTTTAATAACATCCTCTGATGAGAATTTAGTAAAAAAACAATTAAAAAATAGCCAAATCGATATACCCTATGTTTTTGCTGATGATATAGCACTCAAGATGCTTATAAGAGCAAATCCTGGTATTGTAATGATGAGAGATGGTGTGATAAAAGCTAAATATACTTTAAATCATAAAGCTAATGAAAAAAAATTTGACAAATTATTAAGATAATAAATTTTTTAATAAAATGATCAAAATAAGTGAAAGGCTGGGAGAAAGTGTTATGAAAAGACAAGGTATAAATAAAAAATTGAGAAAGTTATTAATTGGAGTTTAATAGTTCTTATCTTTTTCCTATCTGATAATTGCTATTTTAGATTTATAAAACATCGTTTTTGTAATAATTATAACCAAAAAGAGCAAGATCATATTTAATCGGATCAAATGGATCTAGTTGTTTAAGATTATAAGTTAGTTCTATTACTGCTTTTAAATCATTTTGCTTTCGTGACAAAAGTCCTAATTCGCGTGCAGCCATACCAACATGCAAATCTAGAGGTATATAGAGAGATGATGATGGGATATTTTGCCATATGCCAAAATCTAAACCTTCTTTATTTGTGCGTACCATCCATCTAAAATATAAATTTATTCTTTTACAAGCACTATTGTTGTCTGGATTAGGAATATGTTTTTCGCTACGCTGCTCATGTGGTACAAACAAAAAAATATCCCTTATAGCTCTTATACTGTCGATTAAATCTCTATTTTTATCATAATTAATTTTTACAAAATTATTTAAACTATCATATTTGAAATATATCAAACGCAGGGCATCTAAGAAATAGAATAAATCCATTGGCTGAAAAGTACGATAAACAAAAGATTCACAAGAGTTCCAATTCTTTTTATTACCAGTAATGAATTTATAGGGTTGATAATTCATCAATTGCATAAGATTTTTGGCGGCTTTCACAATATTTTCGCGTTTCCCCCAAGCAATAATAGCACTAAAAAAACCCGCTATTTCGATGTCTAAAGGATCTGAAAATATAGCGGGAACTATTATTGGGTCTACTTGCCAATATTTTGGTTGAGAAAATTCCTGATAATAAGTATCTAATAAAGTTTTAATATTAGTTTTCAATTTTTACAATATTATTAATTAAAATTAAACCCTCGTATAAATATATGATGAGCTTACTAAAACTAGTTGTTTATTATTTAAGTCCTTTTTGTTTTATTTGTGAAATTACTTCTGTTAAAATATCTAAAAATGTTGAAATTGTTGTATTATCCACAGGTTTATCAATAATCCATTTATAATTTGATCCTGCGGGTTCAAAGAACTGTGTTTTTATCAACTCTTTTTTGAAATAATCTATAATAGTTTCAGCATCATTCACTTTTTTATCAATTTGTTCTATTACACTGTAAATACTTTGTTTAAATACAGATTCAGGTGGGTAGCCCAAACATAATCCAACAAAACTGCTCTCAATGGGCAAATTTAAAGAAAAACCTTTAGAACCCCACCTGCATGATAGTCCATTACTTTCAGCAAATTTGAATATTCTTTCAAAAACTTCTTTACCATTTTCATCTACCGATTCTAGAAATGTTATTTCATTAACTTTGGGTAATTGAGTTTTAGATTTTACTTCTCCTTTTATGTAGCTTTCCTCTCCAATAATGAAATCACATGTTATCATTTTTTCTAAAGCATTATTCTGAAACCATTTAAACTCTATACAATAAATATCAACTCCTTTTTTTCTTAAATAAAGTGCGGTTTGCTTAATATTATTTGTTATATCTTGTGCTACAATTACTAATTTTGTATTTTTATTAAATGATACATTAGCATCACCAGTGATTTTAAAATATTCCTGATGATAATTATCTAATGATATTTCTTCGCCAACGTATTCTTGGAATATTTCATTTAACAATTCATAGTCAAGATTTTCTACAAAAGACGCATATTCTAGAAGTTGCGCCAATGTTTCGCGTGGTGTTTTATCTCTTTTTAATTCGATTATAATAGTATTGCCATTTTTATCGAGTCCTAATAGGTCTATCAAAGAACCTAAATTTGTTTGTACCTGACGGCCAATTATCATTATTTCACCATCTTCGAAAAAATATTCAGGTTTTTTTTCAAGTAAATTTTCTAAATCAAATTCATTGTTTTCTTCTTTAAAAGTATGTTCTTTAAATGGAATTAATTTTCCTTCATTATTTATTGTAAAAAGTCTCATAATTCTTATATTCGCTTTTTTTATTTATTAATGCATCAATTACATTACAAATATACAACTTTATTAAATACAAAAATTTAAAGCTGATCAATTTTTTTAATTTTTTGATAAAAACGAATATAAAGAATTATAAAAATTACCTTATTAAATTTTTTTTAACTCCAAAAACTTTTGAATCAGAGTGTTTGTAATTTATCTTACCCACATACTTTATCTCATTGTTACATTTCGCTTAGCTTTTTATTTCACTATGAGATAAAATACCAATCAAATGGTTTTTGTAATAAATAATAGTAATTAAAAAAAACTAATTAATTTTCTTTATAATCTCTTGACCAATTTTAATAGCATTCAGATTAGCTGGTATCAAATGATGATGACGTTCAGGTAGTGATTCTTTAAGACCTTCTTCAATAAAATCTAAAGAGACGATAGATTTTATTTTTAGATAACCACCAAGTACTATCATATTAAAAATTCTCATATTGCCAGCTTCAGATGCTTTATTAGCAGCCTCTACTTGATAAATTTCAATATCATTTCTTTGGGGATGTCGAGTGATGCCATGTGGATCATAAATCAATATACCACCTGGTTTGATACTATTTTCAAATTTATCAATAGAGGGTTGATTTAAAACAATTGCAGTATCATATTCATTTAATACTGGACTACTTATACGTTCATCACTTAATATAACAGTAACATTAGATGTACCACCACGCATTTCTGGGCCATAAGAGGGGAACCAGCTAACATTTAGACCTTGTTTCATGCCAGATGTTGCTAAAATTTTACCCATAGATTGTACGCCCTGTCCACCAAATCCTGCTATAATTATTTCTTCTGTCATAATAAAACAATTTTATAATTCTTTAACTAACTCACCATCCACCTTGATATCACCAAGAGGGAAAGTTTTTAACATATTTTCTTCTAACCATTTATTAGCCTCTACAGGGGTCATTTTCCATCCACTATTACAATTAGAGACTATTTCTACAAACGAAACACCTTTATTTAGTTTTTGATTTTCAAAAGCTTTTCTAATAGCTTTTTTAGCTTTTCTAACGTAAGCAGGTTTATAAACAGCCTGACGAGTAACATAATAAGTGCCTGGAAGCATAGCTATTAATTCAGTAATACGTAAAGGATATCCCATTAATTTAGGATCCCTCCCATAAGGTGAAGTAGAAGTAACCATACCCTCTAATGTAGTGGGAGCCATCTGTCCACCAGTCATTCCATAAATACCATTATTAATAAAGATAATTGTAATATTTTCACCCCTATTACAGGCGTGTATGGTTTCATTGCCACCAATAGCAGCTAAATCACCATCACCTTGATAAGTAAAAACAAATTTTTCAGGATAGAGACGCTTGATAGCAGTAGCTAAAGCTGGAGCACGTCCGTGAGCAGCTTGTTGCATATCTAAATCAAAAAAATCATAAGCTAATACAGCACAACCAACAGGAGCAATACCAATAGTTTGATCTTGAATCTCCATTTCTTCTATTGTTTCTGCTACTAATCTATGTACTACACCATGTCCACATCCTGGACAATATGACAAAATATTGTCTGTAAGAACTTTAGTTTTCTTAAAGGCAATATTTTCGTCTTTTATTATTTCTTTCCAACTTTCAAATTTTACATCCATAATTTCAACTCTTTAATACTTATTAACAATTTTTTCTTTTAAAGCCTCGAGCACTTGAAAAGGAGTATGCACGGACCCACCAACTCTACCATAATGTTCTACTGGTACTCTATCATGAACAGCTAAACGCACATCTTCTATTAATTGACCTAGGCTCATCTCTACAGATAATATACCTTTAACTTGTTTAGAAAGTCTTTCAAGTTCTTTTTCGGGGAAAGGATACAAAGTAATAGGTCTAAATAGTCCCACTTTAATACCTTCGTTTCTAGCTAAATCAATGGTTTTTTGACTTATTCTAGCACTAGAACCATAAGCTACTATCAGGTATTCAGCATCATCAGTTTGTATGTTTTCCCACATAACATCTTCTTTCATTTTTTCGAATTTTTCTTTTAAATTCATGACATGTTTTTCTTGTCTGATAGGATCTAGATCTAGAGATGTAATGATATTTCTTTCTCTATCAGGAGTTTTTCCAGTAGTAGCCCAAGGGCATTCTTTTATGATTTCTTCTTGAGTTCTTCGAGGTATAGGATCAATAAGCTCTACCTTTTCCATTACTTGTCCTATCACTCCATCAGATAGTATCATAACGGGATTGCGATATTTGAAAGCCATTTCGAAACCTAATTTAACGAAATCTGCCATTTCTTGTACTGAAGATGGTGCTAAAACAAACAAGCAATAATCACCATGTCCACCACCTTTAGTAGCTTGAAAATAATCACTTTGAGATGGTTGAATAGTTCCTAAGCCAGGACCACCACGTACCACATTTGCTATCAAGCAAGGAATTTCAGCGCCAGCCATATAAGAAATAGCTTCTTGCATTAAGCTAATACCAGGACTAGAAGAAGTAGTCATAACTCTTTTACCTGCAGCACCTCCACCGTATAGCATATTTACAGCAGCTAATTCACTTTCAGCTTGCAAAACCACCATACCTGTGCGTTCATATGGCTTTTCTGCCATTAAATACTCCAAAACTTCTGATTGAGGAGTGATGGGATAACCGAAGTAGCCATCGCAACCAGCACGAATAGCAGCTTCAGCAATAGCTTCATTACCCATCATTAAACGTATTTCACTCATATTTATTAACCTTTTTTTTTAAAAAAATTAAACTTCTACTTTAGCTCTATACAATGTGATAACTGTATCGGGACAAATCATAACACAATTTTCACAAGCTGTACAATTTTCATTTACTACATCTGCATAGAAATAACCTTTGGCATTTACTTTATCGCCTAAAGCTATTACTTTTTGAGGGCACACTTCCACACACAAGCCACAACCCTTACATTTTTCTATGTCTATTACAATTGCACCTTTTACTTTAGCCATATTTTTTTATTTTTTTAAATTTTCTATGTTATTTTTCATTATTTTCAATCGTCTCTCTAACTCATCCATCATATCCATTGGTATCAATGAAACACAAGCCCTCACACCATCATGTATATCTGAACCTGTGATCTTCAATGAAATAGCTCCTATACCATGTAATAAAAGTTGATATAAAAACTCATTACCATCTAAACCTGGATATTTAACCGTAAAATAAAAACCATCAGCAATAGGTTTATCTACATCTTTGTCATAAACAAGTTGAAATCCATTATCCAAAAAATGTTTTTTCATTATTTTGGCTTTTTCTCCATAGATAAGCACTTCATCTCTAAAATTATATTCACCTTCATTTACAGCTTTTAAAATAGCATATAAAGCATATTGTGGAGAATGACTCGTACCACTACTAACACTGTATATACTTTCAAAAATCAATGCTGTACCGAAATGATCTGAATTAAAATTAGTTTTTAGATCTGGAAAATGTCTATTAAATAATTCTGGACTAACTACCATCATACCTATTCTCTGTCCTGCATAAGAAAAAACTTTTGAGCTACTGATAAGCAAGATATATTGATCATAATATTTAGCAATAGTTGGTTGATATGGGGGTACACCTGGTTTACCATAATCTTGTCTAAAATCCATACCAAAATAAGCCAAATCTTCTATAACCACTACATCATATTTTTTAGATACTTTGGCGATTATCCTCAACTCCTCATCAGTAAAAACTATCCAAGATGGATTATTTGGGTTACTATAAATAAGTCCATAAAATTCACCAGTAGATAAATATTTTTCTAAAATACCTTCTAATTTTTTACCACGATAATTATATACATCAAAATGCTCAGAACCAGAGCCTAATACATTAGCTTGTAATTTATGAACAGGAAATCCTGGATCTACAAAAAGTATTTTTTTTCGTTCCTTGCGAGTATGCATCAAAGTCATAAAAGAAGTAAAGCTCCCCATCATAGATCCAACAGTAGGTATACAATTTTCTATATTGACATCAATATCCAAAAAGTTTTTTACAAATTTTTTAATCTCAGTTTTTAATGGTTTATAACCCTGAATATCAGGATAAACAGCTGCTATTCCTTGTTTGAGAGCTTCTATTTCTGCATCTACTCCTATTTGCACTGGAGGCAAACCAGGATTACCTAACTCCATTCTGACAAATTGAATTCCAGTTTCTTTTTCTAAATTATCTACTATCTGACACATCTGACGAATGGAAGTATCTACTAAAGAACTAACATTAAATTTTTTCAATACTTCATCTAATACATATTGTGGAATAATGGTATCTGACATAATTGTTTTTTGCAAATCTAATAATTTTTAATTAAATAACAATATATTATTTTTAACATATTTTTTATTGTTAAAAATCAATTTTTTTATGAAATTAATTTTTTTATCTTTTTTTTATCTATTAAAATATATAGATAGAATCCATTAATAATTTAAAAAAATGATTTTTTTTTAATAATTAGAAATGATTTTTTATAATTTTTCATTATATTTGTAAATATAAAAAATATTATGGCAGAAAATAGTAAAACATCTAAAACAACTAATAAAAACGTACCAAAAAGTACTAATATTCTAGAGCCAATAGAGATAATTGGTGGTAAAATACCACCAAGTGATTTAGAAACAGAAGAAGTAGTATTAGGTGCATTATTAATAGAACCTAATGCAGTAGCCACTGTAATAGATATCTTGCAGCCAGATGTTTTTTACAAAGAAGCACATCAAAGGATCTTTTCTGCTATTTTATCTTTATATCCTATAGGTGAACCAATTGATATAATAACTGTAACAAACTATTTAAGGAGAAATGGAGAATTAGACTTAATAGGGGGGCCAGCTTATATAGCACAACTCACTGACAGAGTAATATCAGCTGCTAATATAGAGTATCATGCTCGTATTTTAATCGAAAAATATATTCAAAGAAAATTGATTCAAATATCGAATCAAATTATTACTGAAGCTTATGATGCCACTTCAGATGCTTTCGAAACCCTCAACAATGCAGAAAATGCATTATTTCAAATCAATGAACAAAATCTACGCCGTTCTTTTAAATCTATACCATCTGTATTGCAATTGGTAAGAGAGCAAATAGAACATGCATATAATAATCAAGGTGATTATACGGGAGTGCCAACAGGTTTTTTCGAATTAGATAAATTAACGGGAGGATTACAGCCTTCTGATTTGATAATTATAGCTGCTAGACCTGGAATGGGCAAAACTGCTTTTGCTCTATCAATGGCACATAATATGGCTGTTGAATTTGATATACCTATTGCTTTTTTCTCTTTAGAAATGAGCGCACCACAATTAGTAATACGTTTATTAGCTATTGAAACTCAAATATCTAGCGAAAGAATACGTAAAGGTGAATTAGATGAAGCAGAATGGGAAACATTAAATAACGCTATGAATAAGCTGTCAAATACTAAGTTGTTTCTAGATGATACACCAGCTCTATCAATATTTGAATTAAGAGCTAAGGCACGTAGACTAAAACAAGCTTACAATGTAGAAGCAATCTTTGTAGATTATTTACAACTAATGTCAGCTAAAATAGATAGAAATGCTAATAGAGAGCAAGAGATAGCTTCCATTAGTAGATCATTAAAAGCATTAGCAAAGGAACTAAATGTTCCTGTCGTTGCACTTTCGCAATTAAGTCGAGAAGTAGAAAAACGTAGCGGAACCAAAAGACCTCAATTATCAGACTTACGCGAATCTGGTGCTATAGAACAAGATGCTGATATTGTACTAGGTATTTATAGACCAGAATATTATCTAAAAGAAGAAACTGATGACGATGATAAAATTTCTGAAATAAAAAATAAAGCCGAAGTAATAGTTCTAAAACATAGAAATGGACCATTAGGCACCATTAATCTTAACTTTATTAATCAATATGCATGGTTTACAGATGAAGATATCAGCCCCATAATTACTAAAAGACAGATTTTTGAATCTAAAATTAACGTCGAAGTAGATGAGGATTTTTTGAATGAAGACAATGTGCCTTTTTAAATGTTTTATTTAAATTTGTTTACTCAATAAAATTTGAAAATAACTTATTACATTATAGATCTGTTATACATTGCATATCGTAAAATATGATTTTTATGTAACTTTTTTTATGTAATTTCGTTATACCATTAGAGGAATTTTATGACTACTAATGAATATAATAAATCTGTAGATAAATATGGTGATAGATTATATGCTTTTGCATTAAAAGCATTAAAAGATGACAATATGGCAAAAGATATCGTACAAGAGAGTTTTTTGCGCTTATGGGAAAATAGAGATAAAGTAAAAAACTCTAAAATCAAACCATATTTATTCACCATTGCTTACCACTTAATAGTAGATGAAACTCGTTATAAAAAAAGATTTGAATCTTTGTATTTTACTAATAATGATGAGGAAAATGAATATGAAATAAAAAATAATATAAAAGATTTTTTTCATGATAACTGCAGTTATCATGTAAAAATTGACAATTTCGACCTAAAATTACATATAAATAATGCTATAAATACATTGCCAGATATGCAAAAAAAAATTTTGAAACTGCGTGATGAAGACGGATATAGCTATAAAGAAATTGCTGATTATTTAAATATTAGTGAAACAAAAGTAAAAGTTTACCTTCATAGAGGTAGGCAACAAATAAAAGAAATAATCGGGAAAATTGACAATTTATTATGAAAAAGAAAAAATTTAAAAAATTATTATATCAAAATTTGAATTCTGATAAAAGAAAAGATAAGAGATATATCGATTTATTTTATCAAATATATAATGATAGCAAAAATTCTAATTTAAAACTAGATGAATCTTTTAAAGAATCTCTTAAAATAGATACTACTGATAATATCATCAAAAAAATCAGCTATTCTATGCTAAAATATGCAGTTGTGATGATTGTAGTGCTTGCAATTGGCATTATAGCAGGTATAGGTATATCTAATAATTTTTTAACAAAACAAGAGGCTTTTTTACAATTCCCTAATAATTATTTTGTGATAGATAATATACATCTAAAACCTCAAACATCAAATGAATTAATATCAAAAAATAAATTATCAACAACAATATTACCTAGAGATTCAAATAAAACAACAATAAATAATAATGACACTACAAATAATAATTTAGCAAAAATTGATAATTTAAAAACTATAAAAACATCTACACCTATAATACAGGTAAAAACCGAAGTAGATACAGCGGAATTAATTGATACAAAAATATTTTATCAAGGTTTAGAAAACATAGCGAGAATAATAGAAATGGAAGATAATGATCTATATGAAATAGAAGAACAATACAAAAAAATAAAAACAAAAGATCTTTTAGTTGTTTGGCAAGATATCAAAAATTTTATCAGTGATGGACAAGTGCCCTTTAATGTCTCTGTAACTAATATATTTAATCTAATAAAAAATGTAAAAATCAAAAATCAAAAATATTGAAATATATTTCATAATGAAAAAATTATTTAATTTTGTAAAAAATTAAGCCCAGGTGGCGGAATTGGTAGACGCGCTACTTTGAGGGGGTAGTGCCTGCAAGGGCGTGCAAGTTCGAGTCTTGTCCTGGGCATTTTTTTAATTGCCCGGATGGCGAAATTGGTAGACGCGCTAGTTTCAGGGACTAGTACTCATATAGAGTGTGCAGGTTCGAGTCCTGTTCCGGGCATTCTTCTAAATGACTAATTATATATGCTTGGAATATATTCACAATATAATGTAGTATTTTAGTAACAAAAATTATTTTTTAACGTATAATAAGTTTCAACCTAAATCTTTTAAATAATATTATGAAACCTAAAAAATTGATGCATTTTAATTTTGATTTACCAGATGAATTGATAGCTCGATACCCTATAGAAGAAAGAGATGAATGTAGACTGATGGTAGTACATAAAAAAACAGGAGAAATAGAGCACAGGATATTTAAAGATATCATTGAATATTTTGACGAAGGTGATGTGATGATAGTAAATAATACAAAAGTTTTTCCTTCTAGATTGATGGCTATAAAAGAACGAACTGGCGCACAGATAGAAGTAATTTTGCTTAGAGAATTAAATCCAGAATTAAAGTTATGGGATGTCACAGTAGAACCTGCTAGAAAAATAAGAATTGGTAACAAATTATTTTTTGGCGAAAATGCTGAATTGATAGCTGAAGTAATAGATAATACAACTTCGAGAGGTCGCGCTATTAGATTTCTAACAGAAATGCCACATGATAAATTTTTAACAATATTAAAAAGTCTTGGCGAGCTCGCTGTACCAATAATTTTAGATCGCCCCATCGAACCCATTGATAATGAATATTTTCAAACTGTATTCGCTAAGGTAGAAGGTTCTGTCTTACCTCCTTTCGCAGGACTTCATTTTACTCCATTATTAATGAAACGTATGGAAGTAAAAGGTATTAATTTTGCCGAAATCACACTACATATTGGCACAGGAGATTTACGCAAAATTGATGTTCAAGACTTAGCTAGACATAAAACTGATGCTGAAGAATTTATTATAACTGAAGAAGCCTGTCAAATAGTCAATGAAGCTAAGAAAAACAAAAGAAAAGTATGCGCTGTAGGTGATTCTGTTTTAAAAGCAATAGAATCATCTCATACTATTGACGGTTTTCTGATGCCTGCACATAGATGGACTTCACTTTTTATATATCCACCTTATGAATTTAATGTTCCTGATGCTTATCTTACTAATTTTAACTTGCCTTATAGTATTGCTCTAATGTCTGCAGCTACTTTTGCCGATTATGATCTCATTATGAATGCCTATGAGATAGCTGTAAAAGAAAAATATCGTTTCCATGTTTATGGTGATGCAATGTTAATAATAGATTAAATGAATAATAATTATTCGATTATTGTGGCTGCAGGTGCTAGTACAAGAATGAATAGCCAAATACCTAAACCTTATATAAAAGTAAATAATAAACCTTTACTCTATTATAGCTTAAATGCCTTTATCAATGTGATGCCTGCATGTAATATTGTAGTAGTTATTAATAATAATCATAAAAAATTTTATAATGATTTTATTCATGAATTCAATGAGTTTATAGATCTAACTTATGTCACAGGCGGTGAGCAAAGATTCGACAGTGTAAAAAATGCCCTTTCTATTTTGCCAGATAATGGCTTTGTAGCCATACATGATGCCGCTAGACCTTTTTTACCTATATCATTGATAAATAATGGATTTGCTTTGGTCAAAGAATATGACTCTGCTATTCCATATCATCAAGTACCAAATTCTGTAAGACTTAAGCAAAATAATAATACAATACCCCTACCGAGAAAAAATGTAATGATAATAGATACACCACAATTTTTTAATATTTCTCTATTAAAAATCGCTTATGAGCAAAAATTTAATACTGATTTTACTGACGATGCTAGTGTTTGGGAAAAATTTAATTTACCACTTTATTTCTTTCAAAGCACTCACCTAAATATTAAGGTTACTTACCCAGAAGATTTAATATTAATTTCATCTATTTTAGAAAAAAATGTGTAATTTTGTAAAATAAATTTCCCATGCTTTTATGCGTGGGAATGTTTTTTATTATTTATAAATTTATTCAAATTTTTAATACCATGGAAACGCCAACATATCTCACAAAAGAAGGTTTCGAGAAACTTAAAAATAAATTAAATAAATTAATCCATGAAGAAAGACCTCAAATTGCTCAAATGATAGCTGAAGCTCGAGAAAAAGGCGATATAACTGAAAATGCCGAATATGACGCCGCTAAGGATGCTCAATCTAAATTAGAAAACGAAATATCACAGTTACAACTCCTTTTAGCTAATGTAAAAATAATAGAAGAAGATGAAATCGATAAATCACAAGTGAGAATACTCACTGTAGTTACAATTAAAAACTTGTCTAATAATCAAATCATATCTTATAAGTTAGTCCCTGATAAAGAAGCTGATCTGAAGCAAAAACACTTAGGTATTAATAGCCCAGTAGCCCAAGCTCTTCTAGGGAAAAAAATCGATGATATAGTAGAAATCAATGTACCAGCAGGAATAATCAAATATAAAATATTAAAAATAGAATAATTATGTCTAGTATTTTTACCAAAATTGTTAATAGAGAAATCCCAGCTTATATTATAGCTGAGGACGATAAGTATCTTGCTTTCTTAGATATCAATCCTTTAGCCAAAGGACATACACTTGTGATCCCTAAAAAAGAAGTTGATTATATTTTTGATCTAGATGACGAAACCTTGACAGGTCTTTGGCTTTTCGCTAAAAGAGTCGCCAAAGCTATAGATCAATATACTAAGGATGTAGCTATACGCACAGGAGTAGCCGTAGTAGGTCTAGATGTACCACATGCTCATATCCATTTAGTCCCAATAAGTAATGTGGCAGATATGAACTTTGCTAAACCTAAACTAAAACTCGATCCCAAAGAGTTTGAAAGCATAGCTGAAGGAATAAGGAGTTTTTTAAAAAAATAACAACTGACAAAGATTTATATTTCTTGATAAAAATTGACAAAGAAAAAATTAAAACCAAAAAGTTGAATTAACCCCCGACCTTTAGGTCGGAAAATAATAAGTTACTGACAACATCCCTGTTGCTACATTAACCTGTGAAACATATATGTATAGTTATCTTTCATAAAAGACAATAAGATAAAAATAAACAAATATACATTTTGATTATCATATTTTATTAAATTTAAAATTTATAATTAATTTTGCGAAAAAAATGGCAAAAGCTATTACTCAAGTATTGAGTAAACATATAATAGGAAAAAGTAAAACTGAGGTATTAGAAATGTTTGATGCTATTGCTCCTAATTATGATAAGTTTACATCTTTATTTTCATTTGGTATAGACCATTACTGGAGAGAAAGTCTTACTTTAGAATTGAAAAAATATAAGCCTCATATTATATTGGATTTGGCTTGTGGCACTGGGGCACAAGCTAAATCATTACTTAAATTAAATCCTCAAAAGTTGATTTTATTAGATGCCTCCGAATCTATGATAAAAATAGCCAACGAAAAACTAAATTACCCAAATATAGAATTTTATCATTCTTATGCTGAATATATACCTATAGCTACCTCATCCGTAGATGCTGTAAGCATATCTTTTGGGCTTAGAAATTTTGAAAATTCTTATATGGCTTTATTATCATCTTATAGAGTATTAAAAAATAATGGAATTTTAACTATTTTAGAATTTGGTAAACCTAATAAAGGTTTTGATTTATTATATGAAATATATCAAAACACTATCATGAATGCTTTTGCAGACAATATATTAAAATATCAAAATGCTTTTGAATATTTAAAAAATACTTCTTCTGAATTCCCTTATGGAAAAGATCTATCTGCCTACATAGAAACTCTTGGTTTCAAAACTTTAAAAATAAGAAAAATGACCTTAGGTATTGCCTATTTATATATTTTTAAAAAAAAATAGATAATTTGTAAATTTCAATAATATTATTAATTTTTATGCAATAATTTAAAATATTACTATTATTTTTGTTTATAAAAGATTGAAAGATGTTAATAGAATTTTTAACTAATACTTTAAAAAAGATTTTCACACAATACAATATCTCACCCCATGAGCTCAAAATATCATCTACAGAGCCACCACATACAGGTGATTTCACTTTTTACCTTTTCCCATTATTAAAAAAAACTAAACAAAATCCCGAACAACTTACAGAGACTATCACCAAAATACTCTATGATAACAAAATAATCGAAAAACATGAATTGATTAAAGGCTTTCTAAATATACAATTGACAAATGAATTTTTATTAAATTTTTTTCAAACAAAAAGAGAGAATTTATTTGACCTTCCTCAAATAGGAACAGGCAAAACCATATTAGTTGAATTTTGCTCTCCCAATACTAATAAACCTTTACATTTGGGACATCTACGCAATATTTTTTTAGGAACATCCATTAGTAATATATTGCAACAGCTAGATTATAATGTAATACGTATAAATCTCATCAATAATAGAGGTATACATATATGTAAAAGTATGCTAGCATATCAAAAATGGTTTGGACATGAAACACCAGATAATACTAAAATGAAGGGAGATCATCTAGTAGGCAAATATTATGTAGCCTTCGAAACTGAATTGAAAAAACAAATAAAAAAATTAGTAGCTATTGGTATATCTGAAGAGGAAGCCATGAAAAATGCACCTATAATGAAAGAGGCTTATGAATTACTAAGAAAATGGGAGTCTGGTGATCCTCAAGTGCTAGCTCTATGGGAAAAATTGAATAATTGGGTAATAAGTGGTTTCGAACAAACTCTTAACCGTTTAAAAGTAAATTTTGATCAAATAGATCTCGAGAGTGAATTATATAAATATGGCAAACAAATCATCTTAACAGCCTATCAAAATGGATTATTAGAACGAGATGAGACTGGTGCTATTTTTATAAATTTAGAAAATGAAGGCTTAGACAAAAAAATATTGTTACGAGCTGACGGCACTTCTATGTATATAACTCAAGATATTGGTATAGCAGTGTATCGTTATCAAAAATATTGTCCAGACCAAATGATTTATGTAGTAGGTAATGAACAAGAATACCATTTCAAAGTATTAAAATCTACTCTAAAAAAACTTAATTATCAATGGTATAGCATTATTACACATTATAGCTATGGTATGGTAGAATTGCCTGAGGGCAAGATGAAATCTCGAGAGGGCACAGTAGTAGATGCCGATGACCTATTAGATGAGCTAAAATATTTAGCCAAACAAACAGCTTGTGATAGTGGTAAATTAAAAAATTTAGACACTAATAAAGCAGAAGAGATCTATGAACAAATAGGACAAGGAGCTATAAGATATTTTATTTTGAAGGTAGATAGTAAAAAAAATATTCTTTATGATCCTAAAGCCTCTCTCGATTTTAATGGTAATACAGGTCCATTTATCCAATACACTTATGCTCGCATTATGTCTCTATTGAGAAAAAAAGGTATCGAACTCGATTACGCCTTAACTCTGAAATACGAAAAAATTGACTTAAATGATTTAGAAAAGAAAATTATATTAGAATTATTGAATTATCCAAACATAATATTAGATGCTGCCAAATCATTAAGACCTGAGCTCATAGCTAATTATGCTTATCGACTGGCAGATAAATATAACAGTTTTTATCAAAATATACCAGTTTTATCCGAAGCAGATCTAAATAAGCAAAACATGAGATTGAATATTTCTGCATACACTGCTAAAGTAATAACCCAATCTTTACATCTATTAGGAATAGAAACGCCAGAGAAAATGTAAAAAAATCATAGTTATGATTTTTTTACTTAATACGAATTCGTATTTACATATTAATTTTAGAATTTACCTAAAATTAATATTATTAGAAATATTTTTTAATTCAGATCGAAAAAAGGCTTTCTGAAATTAATCATTGTTTTACTTTACGTATTTTATATCATTATCAAATAATTTTTATTTAATTTTACAAAAAAATAATTATGGATAATTTCAATCTATTAGATTATCAAGCTCTACCCAAAGAGCAGAAACATAGATTTCTAGATAATCTATATCAATTTTTATTAGAAAACAACTACACAGCCGTAGATTATC
>LFSZ01000114.1 GCA_001512885.1 Rikenellaceae bacterium DTU001 | reverse complement strand
CATTTGTAGATAAAAAATAAAAACAAAAAATATTAATCGTAATTTTATGAATAATCCAATCTTTGTTACTAAACCTTCTCTTCCAGAATTAGATGAGTTTATCCCTTACCTAGAAAAAATTTGGGAGAGTAAAATACTCACAAATAATGGTCCATTTCATCAAGAGCTTGAGAAAGAACTTTCAAAATACTTAGGTGTACCCTATATCTCATTATTTGCTAATGGCACACTTGCTCTTATAACAGCATTACAGGTAATGCGCATTTCAGGCGAAGTAATAACTACACCATATAGCTTCGTAGCTACATCTCATAGCATCTGGTGGAATAATATAAAACCAGTCTTTGTGGATATAGAATCAGAATCATGTAATCTAGATCCAGAAAAAATCGAAGCTGCCATTACTCCACAGACTACAGCTATAATGCCAGTTCATGTATACGGAAATCCTTGTAAAGTTGAGCAAATACAAGAAATAGCAGATACCTATGGTCTAAAAATAATCTATGATGCTGCTCATTGTTTTGGTGTAAAATATAAAGAGCAAAGCCTTTGCAATTTCGGTGATTTGTCTATCCTTAGTTTTCATGCGACTAAAGTTTTTAATACTTTCGAAGGTGGCGCTATTATCTGCCATGACGAAAATACTAAAAAACGCATAGATTATTTAAAAAATTTCGGCTTTGCTGGCGAAACTACTGTTGTGGCCCCAGGTATCAATGCTAAAATGAATGAATTCCAAGCTGCTCTTGGTCTTTTGCAACTTAAAAAACTTGATGAGTATCTTGAAAAAAGAAGAATAATTACTAATACATATAGAGAGCTTTTGCAAGATATCAAAGGCATATCTATACTACCAGAGCCACCTGATACAAAATCTAATTATGCATATTTTCCTATCTTTGTCGATGAAAAAGAATATGGGATGAGTCGCGATGAATTATATGAAAAATTAAAAACACACAACATTTATGGACGTAGATACTTTTATCCGTTGATTACCCATTTCTCACCATATAGAAGTCTAGAGAGTGCTAAACCAGAGAATCTGCCCGTAGCTGAGAGAATTGCAAATCAGGTTATCTGCCTGCCAATATATTCTGATCTTGATTTGGAAAATGTAAATTTTATTGTTAAAATAATAAAATATTTGGAAGATAAAAGTAAAGCTTTAAATCATTAGTTTAGATGGTATTTATCTTAGCTATCATACACTAAATGATGTGGTTGATAATTTTTATAAAATTTGACTATTACACATAAGATAGTGGGGAGGTAATTTGTTTACTGATCTATCCTAAATTGTATAAGGTACATATTGATATTATTTGTAATATAATAGTTTAATAAATTGGATAAATATGAGTTCATTTTATACAAATGAAGAATTATCAAATTTGGGATTGAATAAATTTGGTGATAAGGTTTTTATTAGTCGTTATGCACAGTTTTATTCACCTGAAACAATTACTATTGGTAATAATGTACGAATCGATGATTTTTGTATTTTATCCGGAAATATTACTTTAGGTTCAAATATTCATATTTCAGCTTATGTAGCATTATATGGCTCTAAAGGAATAATATTAGAAAACTACACGGGGATCTCGCCCCGTTGTACACTTTTTAGTGCAATGGATGACTTTAGTGGGAAATATTTGATTGGTCCTATTCATCCACGTGAATTAACGAATGTAACGGGAGGTAAAATTATACTTAAACAATATTCTCAGATTGGAGCACATTGCGTAATATTTCCAAATGTTACAATAGGAGAGGGAAGTGTCGTAGGAACTTGCTCTTTGATAACAAAATCATTAGATGATTGGGGCATTTATGCTGGGATACCTGCTAAATGGATTAAACCAAGGGATACAAGAATAAAAAACATAAACTATTGAAATATGAAAACTCCTCTTGTTTCTATTCGTAATTAATTGTAGATCTAAATAAAATATAGTCTACGGTTTTTTGTGTCTTGTAATAATTAATTCGTTGTTTGTCGACAGTTGTTTTTGTGTCTTTTGTTTTATTGAATAATTTTTTTTATGAATAATTTACATTTAATGCTAGATAGCAATTTTACTAGAGATTTTATAGAAGTAATGGAGTCTATGAAATTATTTGATATTCACAAATATCTCATTTATAACGTAAATAACCCTTCTGAATTAAAGTTTGTTGATAGTAATAAAGTTATTGTAGCTCGATACAACACAAAGGAATTTCATAATGCTATTGGTGATATTAAATCTTATAAAAGAATATTTATTCATTTTCTCTCAGTAGAAATGTGCAAATTTTTGAATAAACTACCAGCTTTGGATAATATTTATTGGATATTTTGGGGGGCTGACTTTTATAGCCCACCAAGTTGCTTTTTTGATTTTCTCTATGACAAACATACTCAAGAATATATGAAGAAATATATGTTTAATAGAGGTCAAGCAGTGAATATACCTTCGTTCATTCTAAATAATTTTGTTAGTAAAAAAATTTTGTTATTCAGAGATAAAAAATTATATAGTATTAAAGCTAAAGCTATTAGTAAAGTATCTTATTTTTTACATTTTAATAAATATGATTATGATATTGTTAAATCTTTTTTCAAAACTGATATGAAATTTTTACCTTTTAGATATGGTCATGTAGAATTTAATGATTCTGATATATTATTTCCTGAAATAATGAATGATTTAAAAAATAAATATAGTCTAACATTATATAAAATAATCTTTGTTGGCAATTCGGGAAATCCCACAAATAATCATTTAGACCTTTTTTACCTTTTAAAAAATTTAAATATTAAAGAAAAGTTTAAAATTATTTGTCCATTATCTTATGGTAATGAAAAATATATTGACTTTATTATTAAAAAAGGAAAAGAATTTTTTGGTGATGACTTCATAGCTATTACTCAATATTTAGATAAAGATATTTATAATAATTTGATAGCCTGTTCTGATATAATGATTATGTACCATAATAGAACGCAAGGTGTAGGGAATATAAATATTGCACTTCATGCAGGGAAAAAAGTTTTTTTAAAAAAAGAAAATACTACCTACAAATTATATAAAGACCTTGACTTGAAAATATTTAATACTGAGCATGATTTGATGAATAATGATATATTTGACGAGTTGACTGATGAAGATAAAGCAAATAATAAAAAAATAATAAAAGATGTTTTTTCAGCTGAAACACAAAAAGAAAATTTATATTTTATTTTGAGTAACCACTAATAACATTCAACAGTCAATTGATGTTTTGCTAAACTTACAAAATTATATACTATAAAAAAATCATGTAAACTCAGAACGTTACAGCTAGTTATAGGTTATAAGTTAAAAATATTCCATTTTGCATTAAAAATAGTGAAAAAAAGAAATGAATTATTCTTAAATTATCTAATGAAACAATGAAAATTTTAAATAAACTAAAAAA
>LFSZ01000090.1 GCA_001512885.1 Rikenellaceae bacterium DTU001 | reverse complement strand
GTTCATCAATAACAGTATCACCAACTTCAACCACTATTTATACTGTTACTGGAACAAGCTCAGCTGGTTGCCATAATATTAATACTGTTACTATTACTGTGAATCAATTACCTACTATTAATATTACATCTAATCCATCACATATTTGTGCTGGTAGTAGCTCTACACTTACAGCGAGTGGTGCATCATCATATATATGGAGTAATAATATGAGTGGTTCTATTATTACTGTATCTCCATCTAGTACTACTACATACACAGTTACAGGTACTAATTCTAATAACTGTTCTAATACAGCTACAGCCACTGTAATAGTAGAATCTATGCCTGGTGCAGGTAATATAAATATTAATGCTACCCAGATTTGTCAAAATGAAGCATTATCTCTTAATTTAATAGGATATACTGTAGGAAGTAATATTCAATGGCAGATTTCTTCTGATGGTATAAGTTGGTCAGATATAATAGGAGCTACTACTAGTAGTTATAATTACTTACCTATAAACTCTGGCATTTTCCATTTCAGAGCTAAAGTGTCTAATAGTTGTGGTAGTGTTTATTCTGATGAGATTATCATTACGATCAATTCATTACCCATTTCAGGTATTGCATCAATTAATACATCAACAGTTTGCCAAAATAATCCCGTTTTACTCACTTTATCTGGATATAGTCCAAATACTACTATTCAATGGCAGATATCCAATGATAATGTATCATGGAGTAATATTAATGGCGCTACTACATTTACATACAATTATACTCCTAATAATGTTGGAACTTTTTATATTAGAGCAATGGTAACAAATAATTGTGGTAATGCTACTAGTAATACTATTATTTTAAATGTTAATGCTATTCCTGTAGCAGGTAATATTAATGTAAATGACAATAATATTTGCCAGAATGAGAATGTTATACTTATCTTATCTGGACAAACTCCTATGACTACCCTACAATGGCAAATTTCTACTGATAATAATACTTGGTTTAATATTTCTGGTGCTAATACATCTTCTTATAATTTTATAGGAAATAATGTAGGAACATATTATTTCAGAGTATTAGTTTCAAATGATTGCGGTAATGCCACAAGCAATCAAATTAATATTATAGTAAATTCTATTCCTCCAACACCTACTATTACCATGATAAGTTCTTATCCAATAATTTTATTTTCTAGTGTATCTACTGGTAATCAATGGTATAATGAAAGTGGAGCTATTCCAGGTGCTATCAATCAAACCTATCAAGTGATAGTAAATGGCACTTATTATGTCAGAGTTACACAAAATGATTGTCAATCTCTACCTTCTAATGCTATAATAGTTAATAATGTTGATATCCAGTCATATTATAACGATGAGGTAATTATTTATCCTAATCCAGCACAGGATATTATATACATACAGACTGATAAGAAAATTTTAGAAGTTCGTTTGATAGATGCTTTGGGTAGAATGGTAGCCAATACTGATACTTATCAATTAAATCTAGATAATATTAGTAATGGGGTTTATCATTTAGTGATAAAATTTGATGATGATGTAATCGTATTACCTGTAATTGTAAAAAAATAGTACAGGTATAAAATTATGAAAACATTAGATATTTTTTAGTGTATATACAAAAATTATAATAAATAAAATTTTTTATACTCAAATAGCTAGTGTTTTTTGACTCTCTATATTTATTGTAATCTAGATGATATATAAAAATAAAAAAGGATTAAAAAAAATTTATTTTAATCCTTTTTTAAGAAAGCACAATAAACATTAAAACGGTCCGGACGGGACTCGAACCCGCGACCTCATGCGTGACAGGCATGCATTCTAACCAAACTGAACTACCGGACCAATTTACTTTTGCAAAATTATAAAATATTTTTTAAACAACCAAATATTATAATTATTTTTTTAAAATAATAAAAAGTGAAATAGATCATGTTTGTTTCATTTTTTTATCTAGCTAGATTGTATATCTTTATCATTAAATTTTTGTGGGTAATAATTGTATATTATGATGAGATAAATATATACCAGATTAGTATGCAGATTAATAACAAAATTATTAAAATTTAGAATGGTTTTTAGTGATGCATTAGTTAATTGAAAATAAGATTCTGTACTTGTTATGATAATTAGCTCTAATAATTGGTAAAATATTTTATTAAATTAATACTAAATTTAAATACAAAAAATTATATAAATTTGCATAAATAAATTATTAAATGAAATCAAAAAATACAATTTTCATAGTATTATTTCTAATTATAACTCACAATATATATCCACAATCTTGGAGGATAAATAGGCATGCAATAGGTCTAAATCTAGGAGTTACCAATTTTTTAGGAGATTTAGGTGGTGGCAAAAGTATAGGACAGCCATTTATATATGACTTAGACATCCAAGCTACTAGACCTTTAATAGGTATCACTTATAATTACAAAATAGATAAAGTCAACTCTTTAAGTACACATTTATCTTTTGGGTATCTAAGAGGTGATGATGCTTTCACAAAAAATCCTATTAGAAATAATAGAAATCTAAATTTTCGTAGTCCTATAATAGAACTAACAGAACAATATGAATTAATATTATATAATTCTTTGAAAGGTAGAGAAACAAAAAGATATAAATTACGTGGAGTAAAAGGATGGACTAATTATGAAATATATGCATTTGTAGGAATAGGATTATTTTGGTTTAATCCCCAAGGTAAAGCACCTGATGGTAAATGGCATAATTTAAAACCTTTATGTACTGAAGGACAAGGTTTAGATCCACAGCGCAAACCATATCATAGATTGCAATTTACCATACCTTATGGTGTAGGTTTTAGATATAATACAAGTAGAGAATGGTCTTATGGATTTGCTATAGCACCACGCATCACTTTTACAGATTATATTGATGATTGCAGTACTACTTATTTTAATAATGATATTATTAGAAATATGAAAGGGGATTTAGCAGCTTATTTTGCAGATCCATCCAAAGGTGAAGTCTCTGGACAAACTCTACCTGGAGAACAAAGAGGTGATCCTAAAGATAAAGATAGTTATTTTTTTATATATTTCACTGTTAACTATTCCATTTCAGCATTGCAATATAAAACTAACAAAGCTAAATTCTATTAAAACTAATTCAATTTATTTTGCTTTTCATAGGATTGCGTAGATTTTCGTAACTATATAATTCAAATCTTACATTACCAATTCTAATTTTACAAGTAGCGTAAATAGGAATCTGATTATCATCAGCCGTAAAATAAACTTTCATAGGATATGGATCTTTGAAAACATTACCTACCTGTACCTCTGGCATCACGTAATAGCAGTCAAATTTGCCCTCATTTATTTTAATAGTTTCTCGACCACCAAAAGCCACGTTTGATGTATAAACACTGTCTTCAAATACATATTTTACTTTAAAAATACTACCTGGTCGCATTTTAGAAAAATCCAAGTTTCTTCCCCAATAAGCTGCCGAAATCATATCATGCATGTAGGGATCAATAGGGTAAACTTTGTTAGTATTTTTTCTTTTATCAATAAATTGAGCTTGATGTTTGAATTGATCTATGTTTATTTGTTGATCTGCTTTAAATTTACCTTCATGAGCTTTTCTTACAAAAACCCATGGCACCAAAGCTATAGTGTCTATATAGGTATCAAATCTATCATCTACATAGATAGCCCAATCCCATTTTTTAAAAGTTTTACCACTTAATATTGCATGATAACAAGGTCTGCCATTTATATATTCTATTTTTGGTGAAATCATAAATGTAGCATATGCAGCAAATATTTTACCAGTAATAAATGAATCAAAATATACAACGTAGGTTATTTTTTCACCTGTTTTAAATGCTTTATTTTCAACTTTTCTTAATTCTTGTGAGTTTAAAGTTAGCGTTGTAATTATCAAAATTATTAAAATTAGTTTTTTTCTCATTTTTATTAATTTATTTAATGACATTCAAAATATGTGCCAATAAGTGATATTTATTTATTTTTTTCTAAATAATTCATTAATAAAAAACTTAAGTCTATTTCATGAAACATTGGTTGAATAGAAAATTTGCCAAAAGAAAAATATTCGTTTGTCAGATAATAGGTATTTAGATTTATCGAAGTGATAGCTTCTACCTGATGTAGTGGGAGATTGAGATAAATCATCCTTTTATTACCACTAAAAAAATCAAAATTAGCAAAATCATATAAAAGAAATAAAAATGGTTGCAACAACTTATTGTATCCACACAAAACTACAAGTGGTGGTATCTGGTTATAAAATGCACCAGTGATAAGTCCATTTATATTGTATTGACCTTTAAAAGTAGCTATATGGCAACCAGGTGTTTTAGAAAGTGAATAAATGGCAGTCTGAAGTGTAATCCATTGCTTAGTAAATAAATATATACTATCATTAGAGACTATGAAGGCTTCGCAATCAAAATTAGTATTATTAGCCCCAGTAGGCATGAAATCAGTTTGATCAGAATAACTAAACGATATACTATCTATGATAGGATTACTAGTGAGAAGCGATTTTTTTTCAATTCTTAATATTTTCAGATCAGTTCTATTGCCATTTGCATTATTACCTGTATCACCTATATAAATGTATTCATCATCTTGTTGTAGCTCTTCCCACTCAATGTTTTTAGTTCCAGTGATACTATATGCCGTATATTCTGAAGGTGCAGTTTTATCAAATGAATACAAATTAATATCCGTATCATCATTATGAGTCCAGAATTTTTCATTCCAAAATATTAATCCTGAGCTCTCCTTTATTATCTGTGGCAATAGGATAGTAGATGTTATGTTTATAACTGTATCCTTGTATATACAGCTACCATCATTATTTGTAGCTTTTATATTGTAATTAGTAGCGAGGGGGTCTGTGCATCCATAGATTTGAGCAATTATATTATTGCAAGATATAATTAAGTTTAAAGCTAATAGAATTAAAAAATTGATTTTCATTTTTAATAAATTATAATTAATCTATTTTGATATATTTAGCAATGCGATATCTTTTACCTGGAAGTGATTGAATTATTTCAGCAAATTCTAAATTTAAAAGTGTGATAGAAACAATATCTATACCGAGATCTAGACAATTACATATATGATCTATACTGCTATCGCCTTCATTTAATAAGAATTTATAAATTGTTTTTTCGTCTTGAGAGAGGGGGAATGGTATAATAGTAGTTGTCATATTCTTTGGTATCAAATCCCAGTTTAATGTTTTCAGTATATCATTTCCTTCAGTTATTATTTCAGCTTTATAATTTTTAATAAGATTTAGACAACCTTGAGCTAAGGGGTCATTTATATTACCTGGGACAGCGAATACGGATCTATCATAAGAAAATGCTATATTAGCAGTTATAAGTGCTCCACCTCTTTCTTTTGTTTGCACTACTACTACTCCATCAGAGAGTCCTGCTATTATTCTATTTCTCTCAGGAAAATGAGGTTTTAGTGGCGGTTCATCGTAGAAATATTCTGTTATTAAGCACCCACCTTTTTTTATTATTTCCGTAGCTAGCTCATAATTTTCTGCTGGATAAATATTAGATAAACCCTGTCCTAAAACGGCTATAGTAGGTAAATCGTTTCGTAACGCAGCTTTATGGGCACAGGTATCGATACCTGTAGCCAAGCCACTTACTATCACCGGTGATAAAGAATTGATCTCTTGTATTAATTTTTCTACAACTTCTCTGCCATAGAATGATGCTTTTCTAGTACCTACAAAAGCAATAGATTTATCTAATAAAGGTATTTCGCCATTCACAAATATACAAATAGGCGCATCGATACATTCTTTTAATTTGCTAGGATAGTCGGGTTCAATAATAGTGATGACATTTATATTGTTTTGTTCTGCTATCTTAATTTCTCTTTCAGCTTTTAATAAAGCTTCAGTTTTATATTTATTTATTGTGTTTGCTAATAATGGTGATAGCCCATAATGATTTTGGAGTTGCTTAGATGATAATGAAAACAACTCTTCGATATCATTAAAATGCTCAATAAGTTTTTTAGCAGTAATATTACCTATTTTTGGTATCAATTTCAAAGCTAAAATATTGGTATTGTCATTCATTTTTACTAAATAAGAAAATTAGAATTTTACTTTTATTTTATTATTAAAACCGTATTTCAGGTCCCTTAGAGTGGTTTTCAGTACTACTTCATTTTGTTTTGATTGTTGAGCTAATGGATGAGAAATTTTTTTGATACTATCAGGTGTCAGAATATATGTATTGAAATTTATAAATCCAAGTATGTAATCATTTATTAAAAAATCATTACTATTTTGCATATTAATATATTGTATGATTTTATCTATATATGGGGATATATTTTTTTTTACAATTTTATTATTAGATATTTTAATATAATTAGGAATAAAAATATTAAAATGTTCATCTGTAAGTGATAGCAAAACACGTCTAAAAGCACTAGTGTTTTCGAAATCAAATGATATTTCTATGTATTTTTCTGAATGTAAAAAGTTGACATTGCTAATACCTTTTACAGCTCTTATTTTATCTATATAATATTGTATCTCTTCAGCTAATCTGTCTGTTGGTGAATTCATTAATTGATGAAACATTGCTATATTAGCTAAATCTAATTTGATTTTATAAGATCCTATACCTTCATTATTTATGGATATATATTCTTCTATTTTTAAACAAGAAGTAAAAATAACGGAAGAAATTATAAAACAAAGCAAAAATAATTTTTTCATAAAAATTAATATTTTTTACAAAAATATTAAAATTAATTTATTGTTTACAATTTAATGAATGTACTAATTTTATCTACAATCAAGTATTACTTTTTTATTTTTTGACTCAATATCACAATATTAGTTTGATTTTGAGATATATCCTTTTACATATATCCTAATATTTTTAGCATAGATTTATAGCTTTGTTCTTTAGCATAAAGTTTGGTATAATATTCTTTATTTTCATCAAGATAGATAAGCACATGTTTAGGAGCAGGTATCAAGCAATGTTGCAGACCACCATAACCACCCAATGCTTCTTGATATGCACCTGTATGAAAAAAACCTATATATAATGGATTGCTTGGAGTAAATTTAGGTAAAAATATAGCATTAGCATGAGCTTCTGCATTATAATAATCTCGACTATCACAGGTTAATCCACCTAAAAAAACTCTTTGGTATTCATAGTCCCAATGATTTAAAGGTAATAGTATAAATCTTTGATTTAAAGCCCAAGTATCGGGTAGGGTAGTCATGAATGATCCATTTATCATATACCATAACTCTCTATCATTTTGTTGTTTCTGATCTAAAATATTAAAAAAAACAGCTCCTGATTCTCCGACAGTGTATATGCCAAACTCAGTATAAATATTTGGTTCTGGTACATTGTTTTGATTGCAAATAGTTTTTATTTGATTTAGTATCTCCTCTGCCATATATTCGTAATCATAATCAAAATTTAATGACGTACGTATAGGAAATCCTCCACCTATATTTAATGAATCCAAAGTAGGACATTCCCTTTTTAATTCTACATAAACATTAACCGCTTTAGCCAATTCATTCCAATAATAAGCATTATCTCTAATGCCAGTATTTATAAAAAAATGCAACATTTTTAGTTCGAAATTTGGATGATTTTTTAAGTAAAGCTTATAATAAGGCACTATATCATTATAACGTATACCTAATCTCGAGGTGTAAAATTCAAATGTAGGTTCTTCCTCGGCAGCTATGCGTATACCTAATTTCACTTTAGTATTTCTTTTTATACGATACTCAAATAGTTCATTTTTATTGTCTATTACTGGTATTACATTTTCGAAACCGTTATTTATTAATCTAGTAATATTCTCAATATATTCTTTTCTTTTAAAACCATTACATATTATAAATCTATCTTTAGGCAAAAGTCCTTGATCATATAATTTTTCTATAATATTTATGTCAAAAGCGCTACTAGTCTCTATGCCTACATTATTTTTTAAAGCTTCTTCTAGCACAAAAGAAAAGTGATTGCTTTTAGTACAGTATGCATAGAAATATTCACCTTTATAATCTAATTTTGCCATAGCTATATTAAATATTCTACGTGCATTTTGTATCTTTTTGCTAATAGTCGGTATGTATGTTATTCGTAATGGTGTACCATATTGATCTATTATATCCATCATATTGATATCGTTCCAATAGAGTTTGTTCTCTATTACTTTGAACTCATCTGTTGGAAAATCAAATGTTTGATCTACTAAATCTAAATACTTGGTTTTCATTTATTATTTTAATAACTTTTTTTTAAATGTGCAAAAATACTTTAATTTTTTAAATAGCAATGAAAAAAATCTTAAAAAATAATTTAATAAGTTATTGTATTTTTAATATTTTTGTAATTAATAATTTATTTTTTATAACTTGCAATAGTTTTAAACAAAGTTTTTTTGTTAGTTGTAAGCTAATGATAAAATTAGCAATCAGCTTCACATATTTTTTTATTAAAATATACTTAATAAATAGTTAGTATGGCTAAAAAACAGATTTTAATTTCAGATCTTGATATCAAAAGAAGTGACAAAATTTATTTATTACAATGGCACATTAGCGATTACAAAGCTGCCATCACTCTACAGCAACATATCGGTTCTAAAGTTACTCAATTACCGTATTTAAATTTAGTTATCAAAAAAAACAAAATAAATTTTCCTATTTTTTCATTTAATTATGATGATGATGAATATCTATTTATTGCCAATTATATAAATAATAAATATTTGCATACTGATTTTTTATCAATAGATTATTTTTTAATTCCTTATGATGATACTACTGTAGATAACTGGCATGATATATATAATACATTAAAAAAAATTCCTTCACTCTTGGCAATACATAAAGGAAATGAAAAAACAAAAGACTTTATTAGCTTGATAAAAAATCAAATACAGTTGCAAATAAAATATTAAAAAACTGAGATTTATAGTGGTTTATTGTTTTACTTCGACAATCTTAAACTCTACTCTACGGTTTAATTGACGACCTTCTTCAGTATCATTGCTAGCAATAGGTTTTTCGAAGCCATAGCCCATATACGAAAGTCTAGA
>LFSZ01000020.1 GCA_001512885.1 Rikenellaceae bacterium DTU001 | reverse complement strand
CAATCTTTGCATTTGTACACTTGTTTGCCATCACGTACTCCAGCTTTTATTACATTTTCGCTTTCGCATCTAGGACAGATGGGGGCTGTGCTTTGTATTTTTAGCTTCTGATAATCTACAGCCGTGTAGTTGTTTTCTAATAAAAATTGATATAGATTATCTAGAAATCGGCGTTTTTGTTCTTTGGGTAGAGCCTGATAATCTAGTAGATTAAAATTATCCATAATTATTTTTTTGTAAAATTAAATAAAAATTATTTGATGGTCATATAAAATACGTAAAGTAAAACAAAAATGAATTTGCAGGAAGCTTTTTTTCGAAACCTAATAAGAATCGAATTTTATGATATAATATCTTTGCTATATATTTTATTTTGAGGTGAATCAATTAGGTGGATATTTAATAGATTTGTTATGTTTTATAAAGAAGTAATTTTAATGGTAAATATATAATTTTTAATTAACTTTAAATGGATGCAATAATACCATTTTTTAATTATTTTAATAAAATAATTATCTAATAACATTTATTTAAAATATTGCTATATATTATTATGTATATTTTAAAAAAATTAAAAAAAATTTTGCTAGTTATAAAAATAGTATTAATTTTGCAATCACAATTTTTCTAAAAAATAATGGCAATGTAGCTCAGGAGGTAGAGCACATCCCTTTTAAGGATGGGGTCCCGGGTTCGAATCCCGGCATTGTCACTTAGTATAGATTATTAATTAATAAATTAGAAAATAAACTAATTTTTCGTTTATATATTTAAAGTCTTTTATTTTTATATTAATTTACTTTAATATTTACAATGAACTAAAAGAATTTTAATTCATTAATTTATTTAAGAGATTATAATTGTTGTATTTTTCTAAAAATTCTTGAGGATCTATTAAATTTATATAAGTGATTTTTTTTAATTCATTTTTATAAATTAATTCAACATAAAAATCATCTATTTGGTAAATTTTTATAAATTTATTAGGTTTATTAATGGTAAGAATTTCTTTACCTATTTCGAGTAAAACTTGCAACCTTATATCTAAATCAGTACTTGTAAAAATTTCTTGCAATATTTCACTCATTTTCTTTTATTTAATAATTAAATTTTTAACATTAATAAAATAAGGTACTATAATGGCTTGTGGATATGTTTTTCTGATATATTCATAATCATATCTTGCTTCATATTTATCGATATAAGCACCTGCCATTACTTTATAATATGGCGAGTCGAATACAATATTTACTGGTATATTAGAAATATTATTAATGACCTCATACATTAATGCTTCAGCTTTTGATTTACTATAATTTCCTGAAAAGGCACCTAATTGTATAGTATAACCAAAAAAACTATTTGGCTTAGCAGTTAATCTAGTATGTTTAGCCACCAAGTCATCTAGTATATCATTTTTATGTACGATTATTTGTCCATTTATATTAATAAAACTGAATAATATCATTATTATTATTAATAATTTATATTTCATCATTTCTTCATCATTTTTTACAAATTTAACAATTATTTTTGTAATATTATAAGTTTTTATATTTTTACAAAAAAAATGAAGACAATAATTAAGATATTTGTATGTAATCCTTTTATGGTCAATAACTATGTTTTAAGAAATGAAAAAAACGAAGCTTTATTAATAGATGCAGGTTATTCAAATAATGAAGAATGGAGTATTTTGCATAATTATATAATACAAGAAAAATTAGATATAAAAGCTTGTCTAATTACTCATCCTCACATAGATCATATATGGGGAATAAATGAATTTTATAATAAATATGCAAAAGATATTATGATGTCGCCAGAGGGCTATCAACTTTATCAAAATATTAATGACTTAGCAGATCAGCTTGGCATGGATAAAATAGATATATTAGATAAAAGTAAAATTAAATTTATTAGTGAAGGGGAAATTAAAATTGGGGATTTTTGTATTATCGTATTAGAAACACCCGGGCATTCAGATGGTTCTTTATGCTTTTATTTACCTGAGGACAATATAATTTTTAGTGGAGATTTACTTTTTTATGAGAGTGTAGGTAGGACAGATTTTATCACAGGCGATTGGAATAAATTAGTAGATAGTGTAAAAAATAAATTATATAAGCTACCTGATGATACAAAAATATACCCAGGGCACGGTGATCCTACTACTATAGGACATGAGAAAAAAAATAATCCTTTTGTATCTGAATTATAATTTTTTTATTGTAGCTAAATTTTTTACTATAAATCGCAATTACCAGAAAAATTTTAAAAAAAATTAAGTAGTTGTATGAATGAATAATTTTGAAAAATTAAGTATAAATGATTTGTAATATTAATAGAAAGCTGGTAATGTATTCATGATGAGGATGATAAAAACATTATAGTATGAATAAATAGAGAAACTAGTGAAAATGTAGTAAAATCACAAATTTTTGAAGCATTGATAGTATATTTATTTTTGCAAATAATTAATAAAACTATATCATATACTCAATAAGTTTTTTCAAATTTATTTTTTTTATAAAAAATAAATTTGTAATTTTGCAAATCAATATACGGGGCATAGCGTAGTCCGGCTATCGCGCCTGCTTTGGGAGCAGGAGGTCGCAGGTTCGAATCCTGCTGCCCCGATTTTTAAATTTTAAAAAAAATAGGTCTCGTAGCTCAGTAGGATAGAGCGGCAGCCTTCTAAGCTGCGGGTCGTGGGTTCGAATCCCGCCGAGATCACTTACAATGAAAAAATTATTTTTTTATTTATTTTATTTTTTTTTAATTAATAATCTCTTTTCTCAACAATTTATAGGTATTGCTAATCTTGGTTTTAATTTATCTCAAGTAGATGGTGATGAAATTTATGGTTTTAGAAAATTTGGTGTAAATGTGGGACCTAGTGTAATGTATTCTTTTGGACAAAAAAAACAATGGCAGCTCATACTCGAAACTACTTTTAGCCAAAAAGGTTCTTATCAGAAATATCCTAATACCTATATAGATACTATGAAGCTTCCTTATTATAATTTAAGATTAAATTACGTCGAAATTCCATTGATTTTCCTCTATAATGATAATGATATTATCAGTTTTGGTATCGGACTTAGTTATAGTAGATTGACAAAAGTTAAAGAAATAGAATATGGAAAGGTAAATAAATATAATACTATGCGCGGCCCATATGATGCAGATGATTTAGATGTGCTAGTAGAGCTTCGATTTAGATTATATCAAAAATTATACTTTAATATAAGATATTCATATAGTATAGACAAAATAAGAACTCGAGAATTTGATAATGGTATCAATACATGGACCAGAAATCAATATAATAATGTTCTAACATTTAGACTACTTTGGTATTTTAATCAAAATATAGAATCAAAAAAGAAATAAACTGCATTTCAAATAATCATAGCAAATATTACATTCAATTTTATAAAAAAAGACAATTTGTCGTCTGAGGTTATGAAATTATGACAATTACATAATTGATTTTGAATTGGTATATATTTTGTTAGATTAAAATAAAAAATATTAACTATGGGAAAAATAATAGGTATAGATTTAGGTACAACAAATTCATGTGTAGCAGTTGTTGAAGGTAATGAACCAATAGTAATAGCTAATAATGAGGGTAGGAGAACTACTCCATCGATGGTAGCTTTTACAGAAGATGGTGAAATAAAGGTAGGTGATCCTGCTAAAAGGCAAGCAATAATAAATCCAACTCGTACTGTATATAGTATTAAACGTTTTATGGGTAGAACTTATGATGAAGTACAACAAGAAATTAATAGAGTTACTTACAAAGTTGTAAAAGGACCTAATAATACTCCACGTGTTAAAATTGAAGATCGTGAATATACTCCTCAAGAAATATCAGCAATGATTTTACAAAAAATGAAAAAAACTGCTGAAGATTACTTGGGTACAGAAATTACTGATGCTGTCGTTACGGTGCCAGCTTACTTCAATGATTCTCAGAGACAGGCTACCAAAGAAGCTGGAGAAATAGCTGGTTTGAATGTAAGACGTATAATAAATGAACCTACTGCCGCTGCCTTAGCTTATGGATTAGATAAAAAGCATAAAGAGATGAAAGTGGCAGTGTATGATCTTGGTGGCGGTACTTTTGATATTAGTATATTAGAACTGGGTGAAGGAGTTTTTATGGTGAAATCTACTAACGGAAATACAAGTCTCGGTGGAGATGATTTCGATGAAAGACTTGTTAATTGGTTAGCTGATGAGTTTTTTAAAGAAGAAGGTGTAGACCTTAGAAAAGATCCTTTGGCATTACAAAGATTAAGAGAAGCCGCTGAACGTGCTAAAATGGAATTGTCTTCTAGCATGATGACCGAAATCAACCTACCATATATAACAACTGTAGATAATGTACCTAAACATCTAGTAAAGCAAATAACAAGAGCTAAATTCGAATCTCTTATAGAAGATTTAGTGAAATCAACAATAGAACCATGTAAAAAAGCATTAGAAGATGCTAATCTCAAAACTTCTGATATTGATGAGGTTATCCTTGTTGGTGGGTCTACTCGTATTCCTTTAGTGCAAAAAATAGTTGAAGAATTTTTCGGTAAAGCTCCTTCTAAGGGAGTGAATCCTGATGAAGTAGTAGCTGTAGGTGCTGCTATACAAGGTGCTGTATTAACTGGTGAGGTGAAAGATGTGTTATTGCTCGATGTTACTCCACTTTCATTAGGTATAGAAACACTTGGTGGTGTATTTACTAAGTTAATCGAAGCTAATACTACTATACCTACTAGAAAAACTGAAGTCTTTACTACCGCTGCAGACAATCAAACTTCTGTTGAAATTCACGTTTTGCAAGGAGAACGACCTCTAGCCAAAGATAATAAAACTATTGGTAGATTTCATTTAGATGGCATACCGCCTGCTCCTCGTGGTGTACCGCAAATAGAGGTTACATTCGATATAGATGCTAATGGCATTTTAAATGTTTCTGCTAAAGATAAAGCTACAGGCAAAAGTCAGTCTATTAGAATAGAAGCTAGCACGGGACTCAGTGATGAGGAAATCGAACGTATGAAAGAAGAAGCTCAACGTCATGCTGAAGAAGATAGAATAATAAAAGAAAAAATCGATAAAGTGAATCAAGCTGACAACTTGATCTATTCCACCGAAAAACAACTTAAAGAATTTGGTGACAAGATACCTCCCGCTAATAGAGCAGAAATAGAAAGTGCTCTCAATGCATTAAAAGATGCACATAAATCGCAAGATGTTATAGCTATAGATAGTGCTATGGCTCAGCTCAATGATGCTTGGCAAAAAGCTAGCTCATATATATATCAAACAACCGATGATCAAGCTGATACTTCTGATTCCACGACTTATGATGAATCTAAAGCTAGTGGAGATGATAATGTAACTGATGTTGATTATGAAGAAGTAGATTAAAAAAAAATTAAATAATAAAAAATAAGGGCAATTTTTTATAAAAAATTGCCCTTATTTTTTATTATTATAGACCTAAAATTAAATTAATTATCTTATGTAATATTTATAAATTAATCATTTTTATTATAACTAATAAAGTGCTTAAATTAGGTTGCAAAATACATACTAGAGCTCTATTCATTGAGATATTTTACTTGCTTAAGTGATTTTTGAAATTTTTAGTATATATGTAACAGTATATTAGTAATTCATGAATTACCAATTCAATACAAATCTGATTTTATTATATTTTATAAATCAGATGTCCTAATTAGTATTTTCATAATATTTTTTTTTATATTTTATTTTTTATATAAATTTGTAATAAAAAAAGATTATGAAAATGAATTTTATCAAAAAGTATGCACTTGCAAAAATGCTTAGGTATGCATCTCATCAATCTGATGAGAGCATAATAAAAATGATTAATATAGCTAATAAGTACTTTATCAAAAGTGAAAAAGTAAGATGGGAAGCTGAAAAAATAAGAAGAATTTTTGTAGAACACCATCCTGGTGCTACTCTAGCTAAAAATGCATTTAGTAGAATTTCTAAACAAAGTTTAAACAGTGTTATTCAGAATTTTTTTATTAATGCTGCTGTAATAGGTAGACAAAGACAAGAACAACTAAGAAAAGAGTTAAATATCTGGATACCGTGGTTCTTTGTTATTAGTCCAACAGCTAAATGTAATTTGACGTGCGTAGGTTGTTATGCTGGTAATTATAATAAAGAAGAAGATTTGTCCTATGAACTTGTAGATCGCATATTAAATGAAGCTAAAGATTTAGGTATATATTTTATCACTGTATCTGGTGGAGAACCTTTTATGTGGCCTCACTTATTAGATATCTTTGAGAAACATCATGATATGTTTTTTCAGATATATACTAATGGTACTATGATAACAAAAGAAATAGCTAATAGATTAGGTAAATTGGGGAATGCAGCACCAGCTATTTCTATAGAAGGTTTCGAAAAAGAAACTGATTTGCGTCGTGGTGAAGGTACTTTTAAGAAGATAATGGAAGCTATGGATAATCTATATGAAGCTGGTGTGCCTTTTGGTTTTTCTGCTACTCCTACAAAAAATAATATAGATATCTTGATGTCTGATGAATTTATTGATTTGATGATAGATAAAGGCTGCTTACTGGGTTGGTATTTTCAGTATGTACCCATAGGCAGGCGGCCCGATGTAAGTCTGATGGCTACTCCAGAGCAAAGGTTTGAATTAAGGAAAAGATCTATTGAAATACGTAATACTAAACCTATTTTTATTGGTGATTTTTGGAATGATGGACCTTATGTCGGTGGATGCATCTGTGGAGCTAGACAAGCTGGTTATTTTCATATAAACTGTCGTGGAGATGTAGAGCCATGTGTATTTTTACAATTCTCAGTAGATAATATCAAAGATAAAAAATTAATTGATGTTATTCAGTCGCCTTTTTTCAAAGCTTTTCAAGAAGCCCAGCCATATAGAGAAAATAATAACCTTTTAACACCTTGTGCATTGATAGATAATCCACATATACTGAGAGATATTGTAACTAAATATAATGCTAAACCATCATATAATAGCTGTATGGATGTAATTAATAATCCAGAAATCACATCTTTTCTCGATAATTATTCTAAAGAATATCAAAAACTAGTAGATCCTATTTGGGAAAATGAATTGAAATTAAAATACAAAACCTGGAAAGAGCGCTGGATCCATGATTAGTCTACACAGGCATTAAATCTTGCAAATATACTGTAATGAAAAGAAATAAATATTTTCAACGTATCTAATTTTTTGTAATTAATTTTTTTGATTGTAGTTTATTTTTTTAGTTAAAAATAGTGGGTTGTAGCAGATTCGAACTGCTGACCTCATGCCTGTCAAGCATGCGCTCTAAACCAGCTGAGCTAACAACCCCTCAAATAAATTAACCTCAAATTAATAATTAATATAAAAACATTAAATCTATTTTTGACAAAATTATAAATAAAAATTGAATTTTTTTTTGCAATTTTGCTAAAAAAAAAGTGTGGAATATTTTAGGACAGCTACTACACCTTAGCATTACAGATTTAATAGATATTATATTAGTAGCATGGATTATTTATGAATTTTACATGCTCATACGTGGCACTATAGCATTTACAGTGTTTTTAGGAATTATTTTAATAGTAGTGCTATATCAAGTGGTTAATATTTTTCATTTACCTATGTTTAGTGCTTTTTTGGGGCAATTTATTAGTGCGGGTATTATAATGCTAATTATAGTTTTTCAAAATGAAATCAAGCGATTTTTATCATTAATAGGTACACCATTACAAAAAACTAGGATTTTTCAACAAAATGATAGAAAACGCTTTTTGTTTTTCAAATTACCCAGTTATGATACCAGTGAAAAAACTAATGAAATTATAGAAGCTGCACTCAATCTATCACACGAAGGATTTGGTGCCTTAATAGCAATTGAAAAAAATATTACTTTGCAAGACATTATAGCTACAGGCATAATAATAAATGCAGAAGTAAATAGAAAATTGATAGAAACTATTTTTTACAAAAATACACCCCTGCACGATGGTGGAATGATCATTCGCAAAGATACTATCATAGCTGCTAGAACTATATTTCCTCTTGCCGAAGAGAGTAAATTTAATGATCTTTATCCTTCATTAGGTACACGTCACAGGGCTGCTATAGGACTTAGTGAGCAATCAGATGCTGTGATAATAGTGGTAAGCGAACAAAATGGAGCTATCTCGATCGCTCATCAAGGTAAATTATTTTATAATCTGAATCCTATAGAATTTCAAAATAAACTCACATCGCTAATATAAATTTTCATGTCAAAAAACAATAAATATATTTATCAAATACACGTAGATAAATTTGCTTCAGAAGGTAAATGCTTAATAGTGCATGAAGGTAAAGTAGGACTAGTACCTAAAGTAGCTCCTGGCGACATAATAGATGTAAGAATTATTAAAGATTATAAAAATTATTTCGAGGCTATACCTATTAAGATCCATAAATCTAGCTCATATCGAGTGCAACCTATATGCCAGCATTACAACATTTGTGGTGGATGTAAATGGCAACATATAGATTATAAACATCAATTAAAAGCAAAAAAAGCTCAAGTAGAAGATGCTTTTTTAAAGATCTTACATCTAAAAAATTGTATTCCTGAGGTTATACCTAGCAAAAAAATTTTTTACTATAGAAACAAATTAGAATATTCTTTTACAAATAAAAGATGGATTTATGAAGATGAGAAAAATATAAATATAGATATGCGAGCCTTAGGTTATCATATACCAGGTAGATTTGATAAAATTTTTCATGTAGATGAATGTCATCTGATGGATCTTTATCATAATGAAGTAAGAAATAAAATTTTTGAGTTTAGCATAGCCGATAACATACCTTTTTATAATAAAAAAACTCATGAGGGCACACTACGTTCATTGATTTTTAGAAATAATAGAGTAGGAGACTGGATGGTTATAATTGTAATATCAGAATTTACAAAAAAAGTAGAAAATCTTTTTAATAAATTAATAGATTTTTTTCCAAATATATCTTGGAATTATGCTATTAGTAATAAATTAAATGATTCTATCGATGGATTAATGGCTGTAAATTTGCATGGTAAAAGCTACCTAAGTGAAATATTAGATTCTTTTACTTTTCATATAAGCCCATTTTCATTTTTTCAAATTAATCCTGAACAATCAGAGAATATTTATAAAAAAATGATTGAAATATCTGATATGAATAGTGATGATGTAGCTTGGGACTTATATTGTGGCACAGGTACTATATCGCTATATGCTGCTAATATTGCAAAAAATGTGATCGGCATAGAATCTAATGCGGAAGCCGTACAATTAGCAAACAAAAATGCTAAAATCAATAGTATAAAAAATGTCAAATTTATCAAAGGTGACGTGAGTAAAATACTTGAAAACACCCATATCGACAAACCCAATATCATTTTTCTCGATCCACCTCGTTGTGGTTTGAGCAAAGATGTAATTAATATTATTAAAAATCTAAAGCCTAGAACAATAATTTATCTCAGTTGTAATGCTGCTACTCAAGCAAGGGATATATCTTTGTTTATAGATGATTATACAATAAATTTCATACAACCCTATGACATGTTTCCACAAACAGCACATGTAGAAAATTTAGTAAAATTGACTGTAAAAAATCAATAAAAACAAGTATTTTTAATCGAAATACGAGCATGGGCATCTTTTATCTCTTTGCTAATAGAAGCTCCTAAGGTATATAATTTACAGTCAAAAGTGATATACATATTATATTCACTGATCATACCAGGCTTACGAACTATAACTAATGTATCTATAGTAGCTATAGAATTTTGTGCCCCCAAACCAGTAAACCATTCTCTACCCTCAGCATCTCGCCACATAATATCCAAACCACCCATGATAAGAGATCCGTTAGAAGAAGCATTCGAATATATTGGAATCAATTTATGATTATACAAGTATGCTCCCAGCATAGAATCTTTATTAGTGATAGAATCATGAAATAAAAATAAATCTTTAAATGTGAAGCTAATAGCTTCTTTTGAAGATACATAATAATTTTGAGACTCCTGAGATAAAATCATAAAAGGTTCATAATAATTAAATGAATCTATGACATAGCAAGTATCATGATATTTAACTACATATCCATTAACTCCATCTGCTATAGTTCTTTTATGACCGTCTATAGTACCTCTAAAAAAAATACCTTTTGGCTCAGGTACTTCTGTCTCCTTATCTTGATCACACGAAAAACTTATAAATGCAATCAATAAGATTATTAACAATTTTACTTTTTTCATATATTTTTAATTTAAAGTTTTATATTTTTATCAAAATTATAAAATTTTTGCAAATTTGTAAAAAAAATGAATAATAAAAAATTTATTTTATTTCTTATACTTATTTTTACCTTATTAGGTTGCACAAATAAAAAATATTTATTTAATGGTGAAACCCAAGGATCTACTTATAGCATTATTTTTTATTCTGATAAAGATAAGCAATTTATAAATAATGTAAGTAAGATTATTGATTCTATCCTCTTTCATATTGACATGGTTGCCTCAGTTTTTAATGATTCCTCAGAAATAAGTATTTTTAATATTAATGACACATTGATTGATTTTAGTGATGATTTTTTATTTTTATATAATAAAAGTAAGGAAATTTATTATAACACTGATGGAATATTTAACCCAGCTATAGGTCCATTAATAAAGTATTATGGTTTTTTAAAAGATAAGGGTACTGATAAAATAGACACTCAATATGTGAAACAATTATTATGTTTTACTAATTTAGATTCTATAAAAATAAATGTTGAGCAAAGAAAAATAACTAAGCCCAAAGGTTATTACCTCGATTTTAATGCAATAGCTACGGGTTATACCGTTGATAAAATAGCACAAAATTTTGATAAATTAGGCATAGAAAATTATTTAATAGAAATAGGAGGCGAAGTATATGCTAAAGGTAGCCATAAAAATAAAAAACCATGGAAAGTAGGCATAGAGAAACCGCCTGTAAGTATGTATAGTCCACAAAATGTTTTATTAAAAGTAGCAATAAAAGATAAAGCTATTGTAACCTCTGGTATCACTAGGAAATATCATAGTGACAATAATAAAAAAATCAATCATATCATAGATCCCCAAACTGGATTTCCTATACCATCTAATATATTAAGTGTATCGGTTATAGCTCCTAATTGTACAGATGCTGATGCTTATGCTACCGCTTTTATGATAATGGGAGTAGATAACACATTAAATTTCATTAAAAATATGCCTCCATATGAAGTGTTTTTCATAATCGTTAATAAAGATAGTTTTGATATTAAATATTCTGATGGGTTCGCCAATTACATAATTTCACATTGAGGCATATAAAGATTAATAAATAAAAAATTTCATATAATTTTGATGCAAAAAAACGAATTGAATAAAGGGAATTTACTTTTTCTTTTGCTTATATTATTATCTAACTCATTACTTTCACAAGAAAAAATTATCACAGGTAAAGTATTAGATAGTATTACTCTCACCCCTTTGCCATTCGTACATATTTATTATCTTGATAGTAATATAGGTACTATCACAGATATAAATGGCAATTTTACTATTAAATTAGAGGATGATAAAAAAAATTTAGTTTTTAGCTTTGTTGGTTATAAAAAAGATACCTTGAGTGTAGATAGCATTAAGAAAACAAATATAATAAAGCTCGCACCTATACAATATTTATTAAAGGAAGTAGTAATAACACCTGGTCCAAATCCTGCGAATCGCATTATAGAATTAGCAATTGCTAATAAGGAAAAAAATAATCCATTAAATTATAATAATTTTTCTTGTACAGCATATAGGCGTTTTGTAATTACCACATCCATAGATTCTATTAAAAATAATAATAGATTAGAAGATAGTATAAAAGATGAGTATATAAATTTTTTTGAGAGATATCATTTTTTTTTAACTGAGAGTGTTTCTGAAATTATATATAAATATCCAGATGATTGGCACGAAAAAGTAATAGATACTAAAATATCGGGTATAGATGATCCTACTATTTCTGTTTTATTCAATCAATTAACACCGTTTTCTTTTTATTCAAAAACAATAAATATCGGAGATAAACATTATCTAAATCCAATAAATGCTAATAGTACTAAATATTATTATTTTTCATTAAAAGATACTATTTATGATGGACGAGATACCATATTTGTGATTCATTATCAACCTTATAAAAATAAAAATTTCGAAGCGATAGAAGGTCTATTATATATATCATCCAATCGATGGGCAATAAAAAGTGTTACAGCTACACCTTACGAAAATACACCGGGATTATTAATGAATATTACGCAAAATTATGAGTTAATCGACTCTCTGTGGTTCCCAAAGGAATTAAAAACAGAAATATGGTTTACTGGCTTTAGAATAGGTGGTTCCCCTTTATTCGCAAATGGAGAAACTTTTTTATATGATATCAACATTAATAAGCCAGATTTCAAAAAATCATTTAATTTGTTTGATACCGAAGTAGATCTTAAATCCATTAATAAAAATGATTTATTGTCATTATATAGAAATACTAAAGATTCGCAAATAGATAAAAATACTTATGATTTATTAGATAGTATTGCTAAAAATAGTAATTTTAATAAATTAATGAATATAACGACATCATTAATGAATGGATTTATACCTTTAAGTATTTTTAATTTGCCATTAAGCGACATATTACAATATAATGTTTTCGAAAATTGGAGGCTAGGATTAGGATTTGTAACTAATGATAAATTATCAGAGAGATTTATTCTTGATTGTTCTATGGGTTATGGTTTAGGTGATAAAAAATGGAAATATAGTATTGCAGGTATAGCATATCCATTAAAAAATTTCAGATGGGATATTAGACTGGGCTATAAATTTGATATTAATAGGCTTGGTCAAGTAACTTTTCAAGAACAACAATTAAATCTAACAGCTCCAGAAAATTTTTGGATTTATTATTTGAATAAAGCAGAATATCTAAAGTCAGTTTTTCTAACCTCTAATTATTTTTTAAATAAAAAACTTCTATTGTCAATAAATTTTAATAAAAATCAATTATCTTTTTATCCTGATTATTATTATGGATGGAAAGAAAATAATGTTTTTATTTTCACTGATAAATATGATTATCATGCTGTAGAATTAAAATTACAATGGTGTGGCCAAACTAAGAGGATTAAAACACCTATTTCTATTGTATCTTTCAATGATATAGAAGCTAAAAATATTTATGGTTATTATAGATTTACCATTGATAATACTAAAAAGGCAACTCATCTTTTTGCTTTAAAATTTCAATGGTTGAAAAAAATGAATTTCAGTGGTAGAATAGGTTTAGATGTCGAAATAGGAACCATATGGGGCGACCCACCTATTTCATTAACTTATAGTCCTATAAGTAAATATGAATTTTTTGCTGTAAGCTCACCGTATACATTTCAAATTTTGACACCGAATAGTTTTTTTGCTTCGAGTTTTGCTACCGCTCATCTATGTTATTATTCCAATAAATTGAGAATATCACGATATTCGAATCCATATTTCGTCCCTCATTTATCATTTCATATAGGTAATCTGAATAAAGGAATTCAAAAACATTATAATAATCCTATACCTGTAGCTGATAAAGGTTATTGGGAGTTAGGATTGAATATTTCTAATATTTTACAAACGCCATTTTATTCTATTGGAATAGGCGCAGCATATAAATTAGGTGCATACAAAGAAAAAAATTGGAAAAATAACACAACGATCCTATTAGTTTTGGATTATCCATTTTGATGCTAAAATTTTATATTTATAAGTAACGAGAGGCAAGAAGATAGATAGCACAGTAGAAGTTTGAGAAATTAGAACCGTGGAGTAATGAATTTTACTCTAATAATAATTTTTTTT
>LFSZ01000043.1 GCA_001512885.1 Rikenellaceae bacterium DTU001 | reverse complement strand
GTGCCAGTGGTAATTCTGAAGTTTCTACCACAGTTTTTGCAGATGTATAATTGCTGTCCTTGTTGTGTGCCATTTTTTATAATGTTTTTACTCTGACAATTAGGGCAGAGAGGTGGTATGGTTTGTGCTTTTAGACCTTGATAGTCTACTACATCAGCGTTGAGTTGGTTCATTAGATGATACAATTTATCTAAAAATTCCAAGTTTTCCTGCTTGCCCATTGCCAAGTAGTCTTCTAATTCTTGATCTTTTAATATAGTTTTCATAATTATAAATTTTGGTAAAATTAACAATTATTTCTATATAAATCCAATACTAAATTTAACAATCATGATTTTTTCAAAGCGATACCTCCATTTCCCACGTTACAATCTTTCAATAAATCTTTTATTATTACTATCAATATCCGTAAATCTCTCAAATGAAATGTTATTTTCTTTAAATTTCTGTAATTTTGCAATTCAAAATATTACTAATTTATGGAATATAATTTTAGAGAAATTGAGAAAAAATGGAGAACTTACTGGAAAATGTCACAAATTTATAAGGTAGACATTGATTATGATAAACAGAAATATTATGTATTAGACATGTTTCCATATCCGAGTGGTGCAGGTTTGCATGTGGGACATCCATTGGGGTATATAGCTTCTGATATTTATGCTAGATATAAAAGATTGCAAGGTTATAATGTGTTGCATCCTATAGGTTTTGATGCTTTCGGTTTGCCTGCTGAGCAATATGCTATTCAGACTGGGCAACATCCAGCTATTACTACAAAAAAAAATATACATAGATATAGAGAGCAATTAGATCTTTTAGGATTTTCTTTTGATTGGTCACGAGAAATCATTACTTGTGATCCTAAATATTACAAATGGACGCAATGGACTTTCATTAAGCTTTTCAAATCTTGGTATGATAAAAATATTGAAAAAGCCAGACCTATTGATGAATTAATAAACATTTTTGAAACAAATGGTAACGCTAATGTAAATGCTGCTACTACTCAAACAAAAATTTTTACTAAAGAAGCTTGGACTAATTATAACGAAAAAGAAAAGCAAGAAATTTTAATGAATTATCGACTAGCATATCTATCAGAAACTTTTGTAAACTGGTGCCCCGCTTTAGGAACTGTATTAGCCAATGACGAAGTATCTGATGGTTTTAGTATACGTGGTGGATACCCAGTAGAGCGTAAAAAGATGAAACAATGGTTTCTGCGTATAACTGCTTATGCGGATAGATTATTATCAGGATTAGAAAAAATTGATTGGCCTGAGCACATTAAAGAAATACAACGCAATTGGATTGGCCGCTCCGAAGGAGCTTTGATTAGATTTCCCATAAAAGGCATTCAAGACAAATATATAGAAATATTTACTACTCGTCCAGACACCATCTTTGGTGTTTCTTATATCTGCATAGCTCCAGAGTCTGATCTAGTTCCTTTGATTACTAAACCATCAGAAAATGATAAAGTAAAGAATTACATCAAAAAAAGTATGAACAAGAGCGAAAGAGAACGTTTGACAGATATTGATGAAAAAACTGGTGTTTTCACTGGTTCTTATGCTATTCATCCTTTTACAGGTGAAGAAATTCCTATTTGGGTAGCTGATTACGTGTTAATTTCCTATGGTACTGGTGCAGTGATGGCTGTACCTGCCCATGATAGTAGAGATTATGCTTTTGCTAAGCAATTTGGATTACCTATTAAGGAAGTAATTAAAGGTGGGAATATAGCAAAAGAAGCTTATGAAGATTTAAAAGGTGAATGTGTGAATAGCGATTTTATCAATGGATTAAAACCTAGCGATGCAATTAAAAAAATAATAGAAGAAGTTGAAAAACGTGGTATCGGTACTAGGAAAGTTAATTATCGTTTACGTGATGCTATTTTTAGTCGTCAGAGATATTGGGGAGAGCCTTTCCCGATTTATTATAAAGATGGAATTCCTTACACATTAGATGAATCTGAATTACCTTTAGAATTGCCTCTCGTAGATTCTTACTTGCCTACCGAAGATGGTGAACCACCATTAGCACGTGCTAAAAATTGGAAAACTAAAGACGGATATCCATTAGAAACTTGTACTATGCCTGGTTTTGCTGGTTCTAGTGCCTACTATCTTAGATATATGGATCCTAATAATGACAACGAACTAGTTTCTAAAAAAGCAGTAGAATATTGGCGAAATGTTGACCTCTACATTGGTGGATCAGAACACGCTACAGGACATCTGATTTATGCTAGATTTTGGAACAAATTTCTCTATGATATTAGTGTAGCTGCTGAGGATGAACCTTTTTTTAAATTAATTAATCAAGGTATGATACTCGGTCGTAGTAATTTCGTATATCGTGCTAAACCATTAGATTTTGCTATTTATAAATTAAAAAATGTACTACCTGCTATATCTGATAATTATGAAATTAATTTGCAAGATGACATTATTATAATCTTTTTACAAAATTATAAAACTTATTTATTAATAGTTGAAAAAGATGATATAGATAATGCAAAAGCTTTAGCCAATAGTTTAGTTACAAATAATTATAAGATTTTAATTATAAATATTACAAAAATTTTACTAAAAGATAATTTAAAAGAATTTTTAGAAAACCAAATAAATAACTTGCAAGATAAAGAAATCAAAATAATAGACGAAGATATAGATACTCCCCCAATTTTCGTTTCTAAAAACATCGAAGGTAGAGAAGAATATACATATCCTATGCATGTAGATATTAGTCTTGTGAGAAATGATATTTTAGATATAGAAGCTTTTAAAAAATGGCAACCAGAATTTGAACATGCTCATTTTATTTTAGAACTTGATAAATATGTTTGCGGATGGGAAATAGAAAAGATGTCTAAATCTAAATACAATGTACAAAATCCAGATGATGTAGTTGGTCAATATGGAGCGGATACTCTGCGTCTATACGAAATGTTTCTCGGTCCAGTAGAACAAAGTAAACCATGGGACGTTGCTGGTATAGAAGGTGTACATAGATTTCTTCGAAAATTTTGGCGTTTATTTTTTGATGATAAAGATGATTTCTATCTTAATGATAATGAACCTAACAGAGACGAATTGCAAATATTACACAAAACTTTGAAAAAAGTACAGGAAGACATAGAACGTTATGCATATAATACTGCTATCAGCACATTTATGGTAGCAGTGAATAATTTACAGGATTTAAAATGTAATAATCGAAAAATTTTAGAACCATTGATAATAGCATTATCTCCATTTGTACCATTTATAACAGAGGAATTATGGCATCTAGCTGGGCACACAGATAGCATACATAAAGCCAAATTTCCTGATTATGATGAAAAATATACTATAGATAATACGTGCACTTATGCTATATCATTTAATGGTAAGACTAGATTTACTTTGGATATAGACGCATCAGCAGATGAAGAAACTATAAAAGAAATTATTCTCACACATCCTCAATCTGAGAAATGGCTTAAAGGTAAAAATCCCAAACGTGTAATAGTAGTAAAAGGTAAAATAGTGAATGTGGTTGTGTAAATATATGATTTGATGAATTTAATATCATATATTTATATGAAGTTCATTAGGCTTAGATATTATTAGCTAATCCTATGCAACTGTAAATAACAAAAATTAAATAATATCTAAAAAATTAATTATAAAAATCTAATGTTAATTTCTTTTAGCTTGTAATTGCAAATAAATTCTTAGGTATTTATCATCAGCTGGTATTATTTGTTCACCAATTGGATATATTTTATTAGAAATAGGGTGCTTTAGTCTCATATTAATAATCTGATAATCAGGCATATATGGATTGTCATCTATGATAGGCCTTTTAATAGCTAACACAGTAGATTTTTGGTAGTTGGTTAAAAGTGATTGAGCATCTTGAATGGGTAGTTTAATATCATACCATTGACCATTTACTTTTATTTGTAAAACAAAATTTTTATCATCATATTGGCCTATACTATCAATAGGAATCTCAATTTCGTGATATTGCATAGCAAATAGCGTATCCTTTTTTTTAGCTTGCAGATTTCTTATTTTAGTAGCTTCGGCATAGCATTTATTCAATACTGTTAATTGTCTGGCGGCAAATTGTTGTAGTCTGGCAATATATTGTTGATCAGTTTCTGTGATTTTTTTAGGAGCTGATAAACTATCAAATTCGGTAATATTAGATTTATAACAAGAATCTAATATAAACTGGTTCATATTGTATATGTACAATTTTTTATCACTAGTAATAATGCCCATCCATCCAATAGGGTAAGCTAGATTAATACCTTCTATAGAACTATTTGCAATTTGAGTTTCTGCTATTTTTCTTCTTTCCTGTATATTTATAATATGAATATATCCTAAGTCATCAGTAAAAGCAGCATAACGATTATCAAAAAAACATTCTACATTATTAACGCTACCACCCTTTGATTTAAATGTAGCTAATTTAGTTTTATTTTTTACATCCCACAAAATAGCTGTATTGTCAGTTGAACCACTTATGAGATATTTGCCATCTGGAGTGAAATCAATATCTAAAACTGCTCCTTTATGACCATTTAAAGTAAACATCTCATCAGTTTTAAGAGAAGTAAAAACTATCTTGTGGTCCCAGCCGCCAGATACCACCCATTCATTAAATGGAGATATAGATACACAGGCTACTGCTGATGAATTTGGTATATATTTTTTATATAAAACTAATGAATCTGCCCAATATACTAAAACACTCTTATCTTCTGAACCAGTAACCAAATATTTGCCATTCTTGGATATTGCAAGATCATTTATTTTATTATAATGTGGAGTTAATACTTTCTTTAAAACATTACCTGTACTAGCATCCCATTGTATTATCATTTTGTCACCACCAGCTGTATAAAGCCTATTTTTATCATCCATTACAATTGATTTAATAAAGCCTGTATGCTCTTTTAATCTCTTATTAATATCCATTTTTATCATATCTAATATGCAGAATTCTCCATCTATATTTGTGAGATATGCATATTGCCCATTATTACTCAATACTACATCAGTATATAAATTTTCTAGTGTATTTGATTGCTTTATTAATACCTGACTGAATAGAGAATTTATAAATATAATTAAAATATTTAATAAACATAATTTCTTTAACATAACAATAATATATTTTATTGTTGTAAAATTAAAGAATATTTTTTAATTTTGACAAATTTTATAAAAATTTATCCTATTATTTTGAAACACAAATTATTTTGGTGTAATTTATATTCCTTTTTTATTTCTGAAATAATGTAAACTATCGCCCCATTCATCATAGCCTATTCTGAAACCAGCTATTCGAATTCTCGATTCTATACAACAGATGTTATCATCAGGATTTTTATCTATATTTGGTTTGTTTTTATAGAGTAAATATTCATCTCTATATTTTTTAGGTGTTATATTTGGCATTAGCACATTGGCTCCAGCCTGCAATGCTTTTTCTCTACCCATAGGATCTATAGCTTGCATAGCTGTGGTAGCAGCTATATTGATATCTGGCATCATCAGTCGCAGAATAGCTATCATTTTTAATGTTAGACTAAATCGTTCTTTTATTGGTAAGAGATTATTTTTATATTTATATAATGGTGTATCTGGATGCTCTATATATGGTCCCATTCCACACATGTCTATATCTAAATTTTTCATAAAGATTAAATCATCAGCTAAATGTTCTATGGTTTGATATGGCAAACCTATCATTATGCCTGTGCCTAATTGATATCCGATTTCTTTTAGATCAACTAAACATCTATATCTTTTATCGAAATCGTGTATGTCGTCTTGTGGATGTAATTTTTTGTATAATTCAGGATGCGACTCTTCTATTCTCAATAGATATCTATGAGCGCCTGCCTCATACCATCTTTGATAGGTTTCTTTGCTTTGTTCGCCCAGAGATAGTGTTATACCCAATTTACCAATACTTATTCTTTTAATTTCTTTAATGTATTCTGTCATTTTATCTATGAATGCCGTACTAGTATTTTCCCCACTTTGTATCACTATACTGCCATATCTATGTTTTATCGCGAAATTTACAGCCTCATAAAATTCTTCATCTTTTATTGTATAACGTGTTAAATTTTTATTACCACTTCTGATACCACAATACAAACAATTTTTTTTGCAAATATTAGAATATTCTATTATACCTCTGAGATAAACTCTATCACCTCGATATCTAAGGCGTATTTTATTGGCTTTTTTAAATAAATTTAACTCATCGCTACCTCTTAGTTGTAGCAATTCTATTATTTCATTTTTATCTAAATTTGAAAAATCTTGTTTGTCTAAAATACTCTTCATTTTTTTGTTAAAATCTTTTATAAAATTATAAATATATATTGTTTTAATAGCAAGCGAATAATAAATATCATAAAACAAAATCAACTTACAAAATTATCATAATAATCTTAATTTTTCTAAAAATAACGAATGAAAAACATTAAATGTTTTAAATATAAAATCTTTAATTTCTAATTGCAGCTTACAATTAGACAGTATGAATGTAGATTAAAATTTTTATGTAAATTTGTATTTTATAATTTTTTTATTTCTTACTCGTTAATTATATGGTTATTATGAAAAAATACTATATTGTACTTCTTAGTCTATTATTTTTAACAAATACTTATGCTCAGCGTAATGAAGTTGGTATAAGTGGTGGAGGTATGTATTATATTGGCGACTTAAATCCATATTACCATTTTTATTTTACTAGGCCACATATAGGCTTGTATTACCGGTATAATTACAAAGATTATTTAAGCGTTAGAATTTTTGGTAATTATGGTAGTGTATATGCAGCAGATAGTGTTTTAAATTATTATCCTGAAAGAAATTTACATTTTAAATCTCCAATTTTAGAAATTGGTGTAGTGGGAGAAATAAATTATTATAAATTTCGTCCTGGTGCCCGATCTCATACTTTCACCCCTTATTTATTTTTGGGTATAAATTGGTTTTATTTTAATCCAAAAGCTAAATATCAAGATGAATGGATAAATTTACAAGCTATGGGCACTGAGGGGCAAGGTACTACACTATATCCAGAACGAAAACCTTACTCTTTAAATAGTTTCGCTATACCAATGGGTATAGGTATAAAAATAGCTCTATCAGAACATTTTATTTGCCATTTAGAATGGGGAATGCGCCGTACTTTTACTGATTATTTAGATGATGTCAGCACTACATACCCAGACCCTCTCATCTTAGCTACCCAGATAGACCCAATAGCTCCATATCTATCAGACCCTAATCTATTAGAGTATAATGAGTTAAGAAATAATAATATAGATAAGTGGCGTGGCGATCCTTCTACTAAAGATTGGTATTCAGTAATAAATTTGGGTTTTTCTTTTAGATTTAAGAATAAAAGCGGGCATTGTGAGGGAATGACACCTCGATATAGAGACAAAATTAAAGATTATAGAGATAATTTGAAAAGTAAAGAAAAAATTAGATTCTGATATATTATGAAACAAAATTTATTTAATAATCTACCACTTCATGTAGCCATCATCATGGATGGTAATGGAAGATGGGCATCAATAAGAGGTTTGCCTCGAGTTAAAGGACATGAAGCTGGTATTGATGCTGCTAAAAAAATAATTAATAAAGCTGGTGAGATGGGCATTAAATATTTAACTTTGTTTGCTTTTTCTATAGAAAATTGGGGTAGACCACAAGATGAGGTTATGTATTTATTTTCACTTTTTGATAAGGCTATTAATACCTATTCTGATGAATTAATTGCCAATGGTGTAAAAGTAAAATTTATGGGGACTTTGTCTCTATTGCCTCCTGATATTCAAGAAGGTGTATCATTACTAGAAAGTCAAACTGCTGACAACAATCACCTTACACTTGTAATAGCTATGAGCTATGGCTCCCGACAGGAAATAGTAGATGCCACTAAAGCTATTTCTCAAAAAATTCTTAATGATCAGATGACTATTGATGATATAAACGTTGATAGTTTCAGACAATATCTATATTTACCTGAATTACCTGATCCTGATCTGATAATTCGTACTTCTGGAGAAAAAAGATTTTCTAATTTCTTACTTTTCCAGTCTGCTTATAGTGAATTGTATTTCACTGATACTCTATGGCCCGATTTTGATGAAAGTGAATTTGAAGAAGCTATAGCTGACTTTTATAATCGTAAAAGAAGATATGGTAAAATTTGAATTTTATGAGATTTTTATATTAAAATTTTTTTTTAGCTACATGATATGGATACAATATTATATTTTTGCAAGTTGATTTATTTTTAAATTAACATAAAAATTTGTTTATGTATAAAAAAACCCTCGCTTTATTTTTACTGTTATTTATAATAACTTTTAGCTCGATAGGGCAAATAATTGATATAGATTACAGACTACCAAAAGAGTATATTATTGGTGGTGTTACAGTATCTGGCTTGCAAAATGAAGAGTCTAAAGATCTGATAATATTGATTAGCGATTTGGTTCCAGGCAAAAAAATTACTATACCAGGCGAAGATATTCAAAAAGCTATTAAAAATTTATACAAGCAAGGAATGTTTGAAACTATTGAAATATCTGTGGTATCACGTGCTGCCAATACGATATATTTAGATATTTATATCGAAGAGAAGGATAGAGTATCAAGTTTTGTAATAGAAGGTGTTAAAAAAAATGAAGCTAATTCATTAAAAGAAAAAATAAATATCCAAACTGGTGATATTATTACAGAGTTTTTGATAGAAAATGTAAAAAATAAAATAGAAAAACATTACATTGATAAAGGATTTCATAATATAAAAGTAAAAATCGACCAAATACCAGACACATCAGCAAAAGGTCGCTCTACACTATATATAAACATAGACAAAGGTCCAAGAGTAAAAATAGAAGAAATAAATTTTGAAGGTAATCAAGTATTAACTGATAAAAAACTAAAAAAGGCTATGAAAGATACAAAAGAAAAAAATATTTTTAATATTTTCAAATCTTCTAAATTTATTTTAGCTAATTATGAAAAAGATAAAGCTAATATCATAAATAAATATGCAGAGTTGGGATACAAAGATGCTATCATTTTAAAAGATTCTATATACCCCATTAATAATAAAAGTCTTAAAATTGATATTTACCTAGAAGAGGGCAAAAAATATTATTTTAGAAATATTACTTGGGTAGGCAATACAAAATATTCGTCTGAGACACTAAATCAAATATTACAAATTAAAAAAGGCGATACATATAACGAGAAATTATTGCAAACAAACCTTTTTGCAAATCCTAACGGGCTGGATGTAGCTGCTCTATATATGGACAATGGTTATTTATTTTTTCAAATGAATCCAGTAATTGTAAATATAGAAAATGATAGCATAGATATAGAAATACAAATATATGAGGGTAAGCAAGCTACTATAAACAAAGTATCAGTAATAGGAAATACAGTTACAAATGATAGAGTGATCTTAAGAGAAGTGCGTAGCAAACCTGGAGATCTTTTTAAACGTTCAGATATTATTCGCACACAGATGGAACTAGCACAGATGCGTTTTTTTAATCAAGAAGAATTAAATGTAAATATGAATCCTGATCCATCAGCTGGCACTGTAGATCTAGAATATGTAGTAGAAGAAATATCAACTAATCAAATAGAACTTAGTGGTGGATGGGGACTTGGCAGATTTGTCGGTACATTGGGACTCGTACTTAATAATTTTTCATTAAAAAATATATTTAAAAAAGATGCTTGGAGACCTATACCGTCAGGTGATGGGCAAATTTTAGCTATAAGAGCTCAAACCAATGGACAATATTATCAAGCTTATAGTTTTAGCTTTATGGAGCCATGGTTAGGGGGTAAAAAACCAAATGCTTTATCTATTTCTATTTATCATTCATTAGAATCTAATGGTATTAGCAAAAAAAAGGATGGCACTTATAATTCCGAAGGCACTTTATTACAAAGACAAGAAATTTCAATCACCGGTGCTAGCGTTGGATTAGGTCTAAAACTAAAAAAACCTGACGATTTCTCTCGTCTATTTATTACAGTGAATTATCAACATTATAAATTAGATAAATATTACCAAGTTCTCACATTTCAAAATGGAGTTGCTAATAATTTTAATATTGGTGTATCTTTTAGTAGAAATTCTACGGATTCACCTATTTATCCCAAAAGTGGTAGTTCTATTTATTTATCATTAAATATAACTCCGCCATATTCATTTTTTAAGAAAAAAAATTGGAGTGAATTGCCTGATTCTGTCAAATTTAGATGGATAGAATATCACAAGTGGAAGATAGAATTAGAAAATTATACAAATGTATATGGTAAATGGGTATTAATGGCAAGAGCTAAATTTGGTTTGATGGGAATGTACAATAGAGATATTGGGTTATCTCCTTTTGAAAGATTTTATTTGGGTGGAGATGGACTATCTGGTTTTTCTCTGGATGGCAGAGAAGTAATAGGTATGCGAGGTTATGCTAATCAAGTTTTAACTCCTAGAGATCCAAAGGGCAATTATATTGGTGGCACTATTTATGCAAAATATACTTTAGAAATGCGTTATCCTTTGTCTATGAATCCGATGGCTACTATATATTTGCTCGGCTTTGTAGAAGCTGGTAATGCATGGGTAAATATAAAAGAATTTCAACCCTTCAACACCTTGAAATCTGCTGGTATTGGTGTGAGACTTTATATGCCTATGTTTGGTTTACTTGGTCTAGATTTTGGCATACCTTTTGATAATACATTTGCAAATAAAAAATATCAAGGACAATTCCATTTTTCTATTAATGCGTCAATTGATTAAAAAAAATATAATTATGAAAAAGTTAATTCCATTAATTTTATTAGTTTTTTTTAGTGTGGGACTGATAGCACAGAGCCCAACTAAAATAGGGTTTGTAGATACACAATACATTTTAGAACAAATGCCTGCATACCAAAATGCTATTAATCAGTTAGATAATCTGAGTGCTCAATGGCAACAAGAACTGGAACAAAAATATGCTGAAATAGATCAAATGTATAGAAAATATCAAGCTGAAGCATATCTTTTACCACAAAATGAAAAAATAAAAAGAGAAAACGAAATCGTAGAAGCTGAAAAAGCTGCAAAAGAATTACAAAAGAAATACTTCGGACCAGAAGGTGAGCTATTTCAAAGAAGAAAAGCCCTTTTGCAACCTATTCAAAATCAACTTTATGAAGCTATTAATGATTATGCCAAAAAAAATCGTATGGGTGCTATTTTTGATATTTCTAATAATACTACTTTGTTGTTTTATGATAATAAACTCGATATTACTAATGATATTAAGATGAATCTCGGATTATAAGACTTTTGTTTTAATAAATTAATTTTTTTTTAATAAATTTTATTAATTTTGCAAATTATATATAAAAAATAAATAATATGAAAAAAATTCCCTTAGTAATTATTTTGTCTGTATTTTTGTCATTTGCATTAATGGGACAACAAACTAAATTAAAAATTGGACATATTAATACAAATGAATTAATGCAGTTGATGCCTGGTAGAGATACCGCAGAACAAGTATTAACTGTTTACGCACAAAACTTACAAAAACAACTTGAAGCAATGGTCGAAGAATTTCAAACTAAATACAGCGACTACCTAGCTAATGAAAATCAATTTATAGATGCTATTAAACAAGTTAAACAAAAAGAGCTGTTAGATTTACAGACTCGTATAGAAGATTTTCAAGAAGAAGCTCAAAAATTATTAGTCGCAAAAGAGCAAGAACTTCTGAATCCGCTCATAGATAAAGCTAAAAAAGCTATAGAGGAAGTAGCAAAAGAAAAAGGATATACTTACATTTTAGATACAGGTACAGGTGTCGTATTATATTGGGAAAGTGGTGATGACATAATGAGTTTCGTAAAAGATAAATTAGGTATCAAGTAATCTTTTTTTGTGTTTGACATTTTATAGATTATTATTAAAATAAAAGTTTAATAATAATTTTTTTGAAATTAAAAAAATTATTATCTTTGCAAAAATATTTTGGCCCATTCGTCTAGTCGGCCTAGGACGCCAGGTTTTCATCCTGGAAATCGGGGGTTCGAATCCCCCATGGGTCACTAATTTTAAAAAAAAATCAAAGTAAATTATGGCACATCATAAATCTGCAAAGAAACGTATTCGTTCTAACGAAAAAAAACGACTTTATAATCGATATTACAATAAAACCATGCGCACTATGGTAAAGAAATTTTATGCAACTGCTGATCCCCAAGAGGCAGCTCAGATGCTACCATCTTTATATTCTATCATTGACAAAAATGTGAAACGTGGAATAATACATAAAAACAAAGGTGCAAATCTAAAACATAAAATCACAAAAGAATTAAATAAACGATTGAATTCAGCTGCTACTACAGCATAAATTTATTATATTATTGTACAATTTTTTTAATTATAATTTTAATATATTCTAATAATCAAAAAAAATATTCTTGTTTACTATTTTTAGCACTATAAAAATAAATAATAAAATTTTTATTTTTGTAAAAAATTTTTATGAATAGTGATATCCGTACTCGTGATGCTATTAGAGTATCATGGATTGGTTTTTTTGTAAATCTTATTCTTTGCTTTTTTAAACTATTTGCGGGTATATTTGGCAAAAGTACTGCTATGCTAGCTGATGCTATTCATTCTATTTCAGATTTTGTTACAGATTTAATAGTTATAGTTTTTGTTAGTATTTCAGCAAAGCAGCGTGATGCAACACATGATTACGGACATGGCAAATTCGAAACTTTTGCTTCTTTATTAGTAAGTGCTATTTTGTTAGCAGTGGGCATAGGTATTTTAATCAATGGTATTAATAAAGTTTCATATGTAATTAAGGGCAAATCTATTGCTGCTCCTGGTATGATAGCATTTATAGCTGCTATTGTATCTATCATCACTAAAGAGTCTTTGTATTGGTACACTATAAAAATAGGGAAAAAAACAAATAATCAAGCAGTGATAGCTAATGCATGGCACCACCGTTCAGATGCTTTATCATCAGTAGGAACAGCTTTAGGTATTGGTGGAGCAATATTTTTAGGCGAAAAAGCTCACATACTTGATCCTATAGCTGGTATATTGGTAAGCGGATTTATTATATGGGCTGCTTTGAAAATTTTATTACCTGCTATCAATGAACTATTAGAATCATCGCTTCCCGAAAATTTAGAAAATGAAATTGTCGATATTATCAAATCACATCCAGACGTTAAAGATTGTCATAATTTAAAAACTAGAAAAATTGGTAATATTTATGCAATAGATGTTCATGTGAAATTAGATAAAAATATTACTTTTGTTCATTCGCATGATGTAGCCAGTGAGATAGAAAGTAAAATACGTAATAAATTTGGCAAAGAAACCATTATAAATATTCATACAGAACCAATTTGAGGTAATTTATAACCCTACATTTTAATGATTTACAAATCTAATACTCACGATCTAGAGTATACTAAATTAACATAATTATTAGAAGGGATCAATTAAAAAATTTATGTTTATAAGTTTTTGTACGTTGTAAATTTTATAAATTCTGCAAAATTGGTATTAAAAATCAATCTTCTAGTTCGCTAAATTCTGATTTATCAGCGCCACATATAGGACACACCCAATCATCAGGTAATTCTTCAAAAGGCGTACCTGGTGCTATACCAGAATCTGGATCACCTTTTTGTGGATCATAAATATAACCACAAATATCACATTCATACTTTTTCATATCTTTTTATTTTTTGACATGCAAAATTAAAAATTAATTTATTAATTTACAAAGCTGTGTATCCACCATCTATTACTAATTCAGAACCAGTAACGTAGGAAGCATCATCAGAAGCTAAAAACAATGCACCGTAAGCTACTTCTATAGGTTCAGCAGCTCTTCCTAATACAGTGGTGCCAAGCAGATTTTTAGCATTTTCTGGATTTTTTAATAAATCATCAGTCATAGGGGTTTTAATGACACCTGGGTGAATTGAGTTGACACGAATATTATATTTAGCTAATTCGGCAGCAACTGTTTTTGTCAAAAGCCTCACAGCGCCTTTAGAAGCATGATATGCTACGGCTGCACCACTACCAACCAAACCATAAATAGAAGAGATATTAATAATAGATCCATTTTTAGTCAATTTCATAGCAGGCAATACATACTTAATACCCAAAAAAGTTCCTTTCGCATTAATTTCCATAATTTTATCCCATTCCTTTTCAGTGATTTCTTCTATACCACACAAATTTAATATACCAGCATTATTTACCAATATATCTACTTTGCCCCATCTGTCCATAATTTGGTCAATTAATTTTTCCCAGTCTTTAGCTTTAGCTACATCTAGTTTAAATGCTATTGCTTCGCCATTATTTTTTATTATTTCATTAGCAACTATTTTAGCCTCATCTATTAGAATATCTGTTACAACAATTTTAGCTCCTTCGTTAGCAAATAAAATAGCTTCCTCTCTCCCCATACCTTTAGCAGCTCCAGTTATTATCGCGATTTTATTTTCTAATTTTTTCATATTACCTAAATTATTTGATTTATTTATACAAAATTAAAACATATTCAACATAAATATGTATAAAATGACAAATATCATATATATTTATGCGCAAATATATTTCATAATTTAAGTTATCCCAATAGTAAGGAGCTATATAACAAAGTAATTATTAGGAAATTACGAGAGCAAAATAAGGCATAGTAAGGTTTATAAATTTTAATATAATATTTCAATGTATGTGATAAAAAAAGGAGTTATTTATGATAAATAACTCCTTTTATAAATTTTAATATATATTTTTTTTAATTTTTTTCTAGCAATTCTATTTTTTGATTTATTTCTTTTAATTTATCAGGCATAGACAATCTAGCATATATAGTTCTGAGTGTGTATAGAGTAGGGATATCATCTGGTTGAATAGTTAGTGCTTTTTCTAATAAAGGTAATGATTGATGCCAAAGAGATTCATATACTTTTTTCAAATTTTCATATTCAGCTTGTTCTGTTGGAGGCAGCTTATTAGCTTTATTGAAAATCTCTACGCCTTTATTAAATAGCAATGCACCATAGTTGTAATATGCTTCATAAAAATCAGGATTTAACTCAATAGCTTTTTGATATGATTTTTTAGCTTGTTCGAAAAATAAATCCCTTCTCTCTTGAGATAAAGTAGTATCTTGGGCCAGTTGATCATAATTAGTACCTATTACATAATACAACATAGGATTATTAGGATCTTTAGTGATGGCTTCTTGCAATAGTAATTGAGATTTTTCTAAATCACCAGTAATTAGATAATAATTTATTTCTCTCAATAAAATATCATTATCATTAGGAAATCTTTTTTTACCTAATTGAATTGTTTTAAGCATATTATCAGTATCTTTTTTAGCTAAATAAATATCAAATAATAGAGTAAAAACTCTTGGTTCATTATAATTAGTAGCAGTAGTTAGCTCCTTTAAAAGTTTTTCAGCTGTAATAGTATCTTGTAGATTAAGAGCTGCTATAGCACCATAAAAATTGGCTAAAGTATCAACCTCTTTTGTAAAAATTTTTCTTGTATTTCGAGACTTTTCGAAATAAACTAATGCATTATTATAGTCTTTATTATTGAAATATGTAGCCCCTATATTAAAGTATTCATCAGCTATTAATTTGAGTCCCATATTAGGATGTGGCGGTACAGCAGTTGATACTGTAAAATCTGGGTCTAAAATGAGACATTTTTTATATGCTTCTAAGGCTGTATCGAGAGGGTTAGGAGTCAGCTGTTTATATTTATCATCTTTAGTAAAAGCAATAGCCAAGTAAACATTGCCTTTGTAGAGCCAAGTTTTAGGATCATCTTTAGTATCTGGATATTGAGCCGCAGCATCTATAGCTGCTTTAGCTTTATCTAATTTTCCTGCTTTTAAATAATTATAAGCATCTAATACTTTATTTGATTGAGCAAAACTACTCACGCTTATTAAAAGTATCATACTTATTAAAAAACTTTTAGTTTTCATACTGTTAATTTTTTATACAAATTTAATACAAATTTTTTAAATATTTGTGAATTTTTCTATTCATTATTTTCTTCTAAGCTAATTTCGGCTTCTATATTTTCTGTATCATCATCATCAATGTCATGAGCTATTTTGGCAACAGAGGCAATAGCATCATCATTTTGTAATTGAATCAAACGTGACCCTTGAGTTACTCTATTTTGTAATCGGATATTAGAAATATTAAGACGTATACCTATGCCATTTTTAGTGATCAGCATAATGTCATCATTTTCATTAGTTACATCAATTATACTGATCAGTTTTCCAGTTTTTTCAGTTATGTTCATAGCTTTTATACCTTTAGTAGCACGATGAGTTTTTCGATAAGCTGATAAAAATGAACGTTTTCCATAACCTTTTTCAGAAATCACCAATATTTGTTGATTTTCATCTTCCATTACTACCATACCTATCACACTATCATCTTTAGAACTTAAAGTTATAGCTTTAACACCTATCGCAGTTCTACCCATCGGACGTACTTCTTCTTCATTAAAACGTACAGTTTTACCTTGACTAGTAGCAACTACTATTTCTGATTTACCATGAGTAAGGGCTACTTGTAATAAATCATCACCATCTCTAATATTCAAAGCTATTATACCAGTACTGCGAGGGCGTGCAAAAGCTGTAAGACTTGTTTTTTTGATAATTCCTTTAGTAGTTATAAAAATCACATAATCATTTTTAATAGCATCATGGTCATCAAGATTTTTAGTATTAATAATAGTTTGTATTTTATCATCACTATCTAAGGCTATTAGATTTTGTATTGGCTTTCCTTTAGCATTGCGAGCAGCTTCGGGTATTTCGAATACACGTAACCAGTAAACTTTTCCTTTTCGAGTAAATAATAGTAAATAATCATGATTAGTAGCTATATACAAATTTTCTATAAAATCTTCATCTCTGATATCAGATGCTATCTTGCCTTTACCACCTCTATTTTGACTACGATAATCACTTAATTTAGTTCGTTTGATATAACCAAGATGAGATATTGTGATAACTACTGGTTCGTCAGCTATCAAATCTTCAATTCTAACATTTTTACCATGAATATCTATATCTGTTCTAGGTTTATCACCATATTTTTGTTTGATTTCTAGTAGTTCATCTTTTATTATTTGCATTTGCAAGTTTTCGTCACTCAAGACATGTTTGAGGTAAGCAATTTTTTTCATCAACTCATCGTATTCACTTTGCAATTTATCACGCTCGAGTCCAGTCAAAGTTCTCAATCTCATATCAATAATAGCTGTAGCTTGTATATCTGTGAAATCAAAACGTTGCATCAAACCATTTTTAGCAATTTCTACTGTTTCACTACTACGAATAATGGCTATCACTTCATCGATAAAATCCAATGCTTTCAATAAGCCTTCTAAGATATGTGCTCTTTTTTCAGCTTCATTTAATTCATATTGAGATCTACGAATTATGACTTCATGCCTGTGTTCAACGTAATAATGGATTAATTGAATTAGATTCAATGTTTCAGGCTTACCATTTACGAGTGCTATATTATTGATACTAAAAGTAGATTGTAATGGACTAAATCTATAAAGTGAATTTAAAATAACATTAGCATTAGCATCTCTACGCATGTCTATCACAATACGTATGCCTTCTCTATCAGATTCGTCCCGTATATCAGTAATCCCATCAATTTTTTTAGATTCTACCAGTGCAGCCATTTTTTGCACTAAATCACTTTTATTAACTTGATAAGGAATACTAGAAATAATAATTTGATGTTTATTATTATGTTCTATGATTTCTGCTTCACCGCGTATGCATACTCTACCTCTACCTGTATTATAAGCTTCTATGACGCCATCAATTCCATAAATAAGTCCACCAGTAGGAAAATCAGGACCTTTTATATAATTCATTAATTCCTCTACAGTAATATCTCTATTATCTATATATGCAATGATGCCATCCACTACTTCGGATAAATTATGAGGAGGCATATTAGTAGCCATACCTACAGCTATCCCTGAGGCTCCATTAAGTAACAGATTGGGTATCTTGGCAGGTAAAACTGTAGGTTCTTTTAAGGAATCATCGAAATTATTTTGAAAATCTACAGTATCTTTTTCTAAATCAGCTAACATTTCTTCGGCAAGCTTAGTAAGTTTGGCTTCTGTATAACGCATAGCTGCAGGGCTATCACCGTCTATAGACCCAAAATTACCTTGCCCCTCTACTAATGGATATCGCATAGACCACGGTTGAGCTAGACGTACCATAGCATCATATACAGATGAATCACCATGAGGGTGATATTTACCTAATACTTCTCCTACTATACGAGCACTTTTTTTGGTTGGTCTATTAGAAAAAAGACCTAATTCGTACATGCCATACAATACTCTTCTATGTACAGGTTTTAGTCCATCACGTACATCTGGGAGAGCCCGAGAAACTATCACAGACATTGAGTAGTTAATGTAGGCAGTTTTCATCTGATCTTCGATATTTATATCAATTATCTGCCCTCCACTTTGAGTTAATTCATTGTCTTCCATAATATAGTAAAATTATTTGCAAATGTATGAAAAATATATCAAAAAGCAAAAGTAAATTTAATTATAAAGAAAATAAATTTTTAGCATTCATAGTTGTTTTAAATGCTACTTTTTTTATATCTATTTTAAGAATTTCAGCAATTTTCTTAGCAATATGTGGTATAAAGGAGCTTTCATTTCTTTTACCTCTATATGGTACTGGTGTTAGATATGGTGCATCTGTCTCTAAAACTAAATAATCTAAGCCAATTTGTGATATAGTTTGTGCCAATTTATTATTTTTAAAGGTAATAATACCACCTATTCCTAGCATAAAACCGCGATCAATAATTATTTTAGCCTCTTCATAAGTTCCTGTAAAACAATGAAATATACCCCTTGGTTTATTAGAAAACTCATCTAATATAGAAATAATTTCATGTAATGAATTTCTCTGATGAATGCAAACTGGTAAGTCATATTGTATAGCCCATTGTAATTGCTGTATAAGGACTATCCTTTGCTCTACTATGTAAGTTTTAGCCCAATATAAATCCATTCCTATTTCTCCAATACCAATGAAACTATTTACATTATTTTGTAATTGATTTTCTATAAAATTTAATTCTAATTTATAATCTTCTTTTACACTACCAGGATGCAATCCTATCATCATTTTTTGTAAATTTACATTTACTTGATAGCACTGCCACATAGCATCAAAAGTGCTCATATCTATGGCTGGAAGTATAATTAAATCTATGCCTGCTTTTTCAGCCCTTTCTAAAACGTCTTTTCTATCTTTATCGAAATCCTCTAAGTATATATGCGCATGAGTATCTATGTAATTTATTGCTTTTCCCATGTATAAAAATATATTTGATTACCAGAATTTATTTGAAAAATATAAATACCTGATGATAAGTGATCTATTTGGATGGCCACTTTATTATTATGCTTTTCGATAATAGGACAATCTATTTTAGCTCCTAGCAAACTATAAATTGATAATTTTTCGATATTTATATCACCTTTTATATATATGTGATCATTGGCAGGATTAGGATAGATGATCCATGGCTTGTTATTTTGATTAAAAATTGATATTTGATCAACCACTATATATCTAAATCCATCACTAAAAGTCTGAATACTCATACCTGCATTATTAAAAGTTTTAACTGTAATATAATAAAAATTATCATAAATTAAACTTGTTGGATTAAATGAATAAAAATTATTAGTTCCCACATTTATCCAATCGACTATATCATTATAACCAGGTTGAGAACCTAGACAAACTTCATAATGACTAATGCCACTATTAGGATCTTGGGCATGGTCCCATTGAGTAGATATCGGTAATAAAAAAATGGTATCATAATCTTGTCCTATGCCATCCCAAACATAAGAAGGCGGTATAGGAGGAGTATAATCTACATATACATCACACATAGCAGTATTCGAAAGGTTATCTGCATTATCTTGGACAATGCTTTTGATCTTGCCAGCAGGTGACAAAGTATTGATACTTTGATATCTCAATTCCTTAGAATTATCGGGACCTACACCTATATGTATTGTTGCATTTTCGTAACGAGAACGATAGACCTTGATTTGATTAAATTGTGCTGAACAATTGCCTGTTCTGAAAGATATATAACTACCATTATTATAAGGTTGACTATCTATCCATTTACCTTTTAATAAATTATTGACATAAACCCATATCCCACCATCTATTCTATCATATATTACTTTTATATTGTACCATTGGTTTAAGTTTAATGGACAGTTAGTTTCATGTACTTTAGAGAAAACATCATTCGTTACTTTATAAAATTCGAGTTTTCCAGTTTCTAATCTAAACCAGATAAAATATCCATTACCTCTATTTTCAGAAGCAGAGTCAGAAGAGAAAAAATAAAAGCCTACACGTTTATTTGTCAAATTATTCCCTAGTACTTTTGCTTCAAATTCATATAAATATCTATTAGAAAGTTCTTGATCGAGGTAAGTGCTGATATGAGTATTATGAATAGACGAATCTGTTTGTATGAGACAACCATTTTCTTGTACCCAATTTCCTGTTATGATGTTCCATCTACTATTTATGGATGGTGAATCGAAATTATCACCCAAGAAGCCTCTATGGGGATTGGCTCCCCAATCTATACCGTCGTATTCGATCACTTGATAATAAGCCTTTTGTATACCACTCTCAGCATCAGAATCTTGAAATATAACTGAGAAATCTTGTGTTTGCCAAGTAGATATTGGGGAGATAAGTGTAATTGGTGGTATATTGTCTATTGGAGACTGATCACATTGATAATATAGTTTGAAACCAGATTTATTAATAGAAGAGTTAGAATGAAACTTTAGAGTAAAGGCACCAGAATTAGCAATAAGAGTGCCTGGAAGAGAATTACCTGTAAACGACCCTATCAATTGAGAAGATGTAGAACTACCATCATACAACCACAACATATCATTATTAGGCTCTAAATCTAATTGAGTAAAATTAAGTGTAATAGATTGAGCATTTGATGGTGAAATAGTGTATGTATAATCTTCATTATCATAATAATTTCTAAGAGGTCCACCCATATCGAATAAGCTATCTACACAAGGCGTCAGAGCACAAGTAGTAAAATGATCTCTAATAGCATCCCAAAAATCTGAATAACCATCATCATTACCCAGAGCCCATATTCCCATACCTGCTATACCTCTTTGATTAATCAAATCCATGCGCTTACCCATACTATATTTATCATCTATGAAACATTGCCGCCACTCAGTGCCATCATAAAAGATATATGCGGGTGTGAATGAGGCCTGATCCCACAGTTTGTTAGTAGCAGAGTAATGTCCTGTTGTGTTGTCTCTAACAAATTTATATGTGCGCGATACACAATTAGGAGGATTATTTACATCAGAAGGTATAGTATTGGATACAGTGCCGTATTCACGTCCATAATAAGGTAAACCGAGAATTAATTTATTAGGTGGACAACCTTTATTTAGATAATGAGTAATAGATTTAGTAAGTGTATAATTATATGAGGTTACAAAATTATATAAAGGGTCTGTAGGGCCTGCAGTAGTGCTACCACCCCAATAATAATCGTAGCCCATAATGACGAAATAATCTACTTTATTTTTCATGGCATTAATGTTGAATACATCACTCCATTCGACTGCATTAAGAGCTATAGTAACTTCTGATCCTGGGATACGTGTATGAAAAGTATCAGCAAGTTCGTTCATAAAATTAGCAAAAGCAGCATTATGAGATGAGTTCATTCCTTCGAAATCTATATTTACTCCATGAGCTCCTCTATTTAAAACTAAGGTTACGATCTGATGCATAAAATTTCTTTGTGCTGTAATATTATTTAAAAATGTGGAATGATTGCTAAATAGAGTAGCGCATAGATGTACCTTGACACCTGCATTTAGAGCGTCTGTAACTGATTGAGCAGTGCTAAAAGCTTGAGTAGTAGAAGGATTTCCAGTGGCAGGGTCTATTGCATAGGCAAAATATACAAAATGACTTAAGAGATTCCAATCATAGTTTGTTTGTAAGCCATTTTGCCAATAAGGATGCCATCCATAGACCAACTTAGTCAAAACACAATTATCTTTTTTACGAGGCGCCATATTAGCTTTATTCATTAGATTGTAATGCTCATAATCTTCTATTGTCATCCCTGTGGATTCGTGATAGTAAAATTCTTCTTGTACTATTGATATTTGCCCATTTAAAAAATTAATTGCATTAGCAAATAATAGAATAGATAAAAAAAAGGGTATTACTTTTGTTCTCATATTTATATATTTTTATTTATTACAAAAATATAAATTTAAAAATTTCATCAAAAATAGTAAATTAATCTAATTTAAAAGTTAAAACTTGGGCATTTAAATATCATAAAATCAATTCGCTAAGATTAATTTAAATAAATTGAAAATTAATAAATCACTAGTATACTTAATTATTTGATTTTCATTTCAATTACTTGTTATCTATTCTATTTTTAAAGCTTCTGCAGGTGATATCTGCTTGATAACCAAGCGAGGTATCACTATTCCTAATAAACCTAAAAATATAATAGCTAAATTGGCAAAAATGAAATAATCAAAATCAAACTGCATAGGCACATATGACATGTAGTACATAGCTTCATTGAGTGGTATCAGGTGCCATAGATTTTGAGCAATTATCAATAAAATTGTAACTACATTACCAATGATCAAACTATAACATATATACCGCATTGTAATCCACAAAAATACTTTTGAAAGATTATTTGTGGTCATTCCCAGAGTCTTCATTAGTCCGATAAATTTGATTTTTTCTAAGATTAATATTAGTAAAATGCTAATAATATTAATAAAAGCGACGATAGCCATTAGAATATATATCACTACCACATTACTATTTAGCATTTCTAACCATGAAAAAAAACGATTTTCTTTGTCTCTGACGTCTATTAATTGCACATCATAATTTAGCCTTTGCAATATCAATGGTTTTATAATATCTATTTTATCGATATCTGTCAGATATATTTCGTAAGCTGCTACTAATGAATCACTCCAACCATCTATCTGTTGAGGAATTTTAATATTACCTAAAACGTAATGATTGTCATAATCTTGTAATCCGGTATTATAAATACCAACAATTTTTAATTTACGACCTCTTGGAGTGTATTGACCTTCTTTAAAAAAATAAATTCTAACAGCACTATCTATGTCTAGATTATACTTTTGGGCAATATTTTTAGAAATACATACTTCAGTGAGGGCTGTATCTAAATTAGGGAAGCGACCTTTTACAAGATTTTTTTCGAAGAAATCTTTTGGGTAATCAGCATTAATACCTTTAAAGATGATCCCTTCGATTAAATTATCTTCGTGTAGAATTGCTGGTTTTTCTATTACAGGTGCTATAGAGACGATACCACTAATAGATTTCAAACTTTCTACATCATCGCGTGGATATGCAATAGGATCGCTAGTATAAACTTCTACTAAACTACTATAATTAGCAATTTGTAGATGACCATTAAAACCGACTACTTTTTCTTTAATTTCAGTTTTGAATCCTCTAATGATAGCAAAAGAAATAAGCATAGCAAAAATACTAATAGCTATTGATATTTGAGCAATTATCAGTATAGGGCGCGCTGACCCTTCTTGTTTACTTTGTATCAATTTAGAAGCAAGATACCTATCGATTTTCAAATTTTTTTGTAACAAAAGTAATTAAAAAGAATTAATTATTATTAAAATAAATATAATTAATTTTTGATTTGTAATTTTGGCAATAATTTTATGTTAATTTTTTGAAATTATGATAATTAAATTAGAAAACATTTATAAATCCTTTAAGCCTGTTGAAGTTTTGAAAGGTATCAATTTAGAAATAAAAGAAAATGAATTTATATCGATAGTAGGACCTAGCGGCGCTGGCAAGTCTACATTGCTACATTTAATTGGCACATTAGAAAAACCGGATAGTGGCACAGTGAAATATAATGATATAGATATTTATAAATTAAATGATAAAGAATTGAGTGATTTTCGTAATAAAAATCTTGGGTTTGTATTTCAGTTTCATCATCTTTTACCGGAGTTTACAGCTATCGAAAATGTAATGCTTCCAGTATTAATAGGTGGTCTAAACAAAGATGAAGCTATGGATAAAGCTAAAATATTATTGGAAAATTTAAATTTATCACATCGCTTTACTCATAGACCACAAGAACTATCAGGAGGCGAACAACAACGTGTAGCTATTGCTAGAGCTTTGATCAACAATCCTAAAGTTTTACTTGCTGATGAGCCTACTGGTAATCTAGATAGTAAAAATGCTCAAGAAGTAATAAATTTATTCAAGAAATTGCGTGATGAATGCAAACGCACAATAATTTTAGTAACCCACCAAGAGTCTTTTGCAAAAATATCAGATAGAATAGTATATATAAAAGATGGAGTTATTGAGTAATTATGAAATTTTTCACATTTAAATGATTAAATATCAATTTTAATAACTCAATATCACAAATTCAGTCCTTCTATTCATTGCTCTACCCTCTTCAGTGTCATTTGTGGCTATTGGTCTTTGTTTACCAAAACCTTTACATTCCAAACGATTTTTATTTATTCCATTAATAACTAAATAGTCATAAACTGCCCTTGCTCTTTTTTCGGAAAGTATCAAGTTGAAATCGTCGCTACCGATATAGTCCGTATGTCCTTCGATGCTAATTTTCATAGTAGGGTGATCATTCAAAAATATTATAAACTCATCGAGTACCTTTTGAGAACTAGGTAAAATATCTGCAGAATTAAAAGCAAAATAAATATTGTGTAAGCGATAGTGCATTCCCAGCTCTATAGGTTGTACTTCCATTTCTAGCTCTATAATTGAAGCCTCTAATGAATCTCTAGCAGATATATAAGTACTCTGATAAACAATATCTTCGCCTTTTATAGTTAATAAATAATCTTCATTTTTTAACAATGTAGCTGCATAATCTCCCTCATCATCTACAGGAATAAACGATACTTTTTTGCTTTCCATGCTTTTTATCTGTATAGTAGCTTTTACAGACTGTGTAGTATCTTGAGATTTTAGATTTCCTTTTACCAACAATACTTCTTCTGGTTTAGCATCAGGATGCAAATCGAAATAATAAAAATCCATTCCACCAATGCTTTGATTTTTAATATTATTACTAGCAAAATAGCCATATCTACCATCTAGACTCACTACGAAACCCACTTCATCATTTTCGGTATTTATTGGAAACCCTATATTTTTGACTTTCAGATAAGATTTATCATCATTATCATTCAATTTTACATAAAAAATATCATAACCGCCTATTCCAGGATGTCCATTAGAACTAAAATATAAGGTACGAGTATCAGTATGAATAAATGGCGATTTTTCATCACCAGGAGTATTAATAGGTCTGCCCAAATTAATAGGTTCAGACCATTCACCATTTTGATCTCTTATACTTTTATAAATATCATAACCACCTATACCTCCAGGTCTATTGCTCACAAAATATAACTCTTGACCATCAGCAGTTATTGATGGCATACTTTCCCAAGTATCTGGCCTATTAACTCTATCTAGTGGTATGATATCTGTCCAATAACCTTTCACGTATCTCGATGAATATAAATCGCAATTATAATACTGTCTGGGACTATTGACCATTATACATACAGTATAGATCAATTCTTTGTTATTACCTGTAATCGTAGCACCGCCTTCATTTTCATTTCTATTAAAAGGATATGGCATTAGTTTGCCATTATCAAACTCATTTTTACCAATACGATAACTATAGTAAAATCTTTCTTGAAATGCAGGCTCAGACTTATAACCGGATAATTGATATTCTTTTGTTTTTCTAGTATAATAGGCTATTTCATTATCAGGACTCAAAGACACTAAATAGTCATCTAAAGGACTACTAATACCTTTTACTAATTTAGGCTCAAAAGGAACGGGATTACTGATTATGTCACATATCTCTATACTCCACTTCAAAAGCAATCGAGCTTCATCCAAAAGAGTATCAAAATCACCTTCATAAGATAAAAAACGCTTAAAATAATTTATAGCCTCACATTTATCATTATTAGTATATGCTAATTTACCTAAATGAAAATATGCCTCTGGTATATCATCAGGACAAGCATCTATTGCTTTTTTTAAATATTGTTCTGCAAGGTAAAAATTATTATCAGGTTTATAAATATATGTTAATCCTAAATAATAGTTAACAATAGGATATTCATGATTTTCATTTATAGATTTTAAAATTTCGGTAGCTTCACTAAAATAAATTTTTTGAGATTCAATAAATTTGCTTTGCATGCCTTGATATATTTTTGAAATAGCAAGGTCCAATTTTTGTTGATGTTTGCTTTTAGGAATGCTTGTACAATTGTAATCTTGTGCTGAAATGGATAAAATACTAATTAAGCTTGCAAAAAATATATAAATTTTTTTCATTTTTTCATTTTTTATTATTCAATCATAATCACATAATGTAATGCAAATATACATAAAAAATAAAATTATTGGAAGTTGTAAATTATCAAATGTTAATTAAATGATTACTTTATAAATAAATATGAAATTCAATATCAGTACAAATAAATTAAAAATCCAAGGGCAAATATATTCTAAAAGTAGTCCCTTTGCCCTTTTCACTTTCTAATTCTAATTTACCATTTAAAAGTGTGACAAATTCTTTAACGAGTAACAAACCTAATCCAGAGCCAGTTTCCTTATTAGTACCATTCTGAACTACTTTTTCACCGATTTTAAATAATTTTTCTTGTAATTCTTCGGACATTCCAATACCCGTATCAGATACAGAAATTATCAAATTACCGTTTGATATTTCAGTACTAATAGTTACTGTACCTTGAGGGTGAGTAAATTTTATAGCATTATTTACAAGATTACGCAAAATAGTATTTAACATATCCACATCTGTTTTTATATCTATATTAGTATCACCTTCAATTATTAAATCAATATTTTTGTTTTTAGCTATTGATGTAAACAAATCTTGCACGTGAGATATTATATTATTTAGATTAGTATCTACTATTTTTACTTCTATTTTACCTGATTGAGATCTTACCCATAAAAGCAAATTGTCAAGTAATTGATTTGTGTTATTCACAACCTTTTCTAGCTCATCTATCAGAGCATTTCTCTCTTCTTTTGTTAGATCATTAAAATCTCTTCTCATTATTCTGATAAAACTTATCATACTAGCTATCGGATTGCGTATATCATGAGCTATGATGCTCAAAAATTTATCTTTAGTTGCATTTGCTATTTTTAAGGCTTCTTCGTTTTCTATTAGTTTTTTATTAGTCTCTATTAATTCTAGGTTTATTTTAGCCATTTCTTTAACTAATCTACGATTTTTCATTGTATTTCTAAACAAAAAGTAGGCGATAATAATAGTAATGATTATTATCAAAACCATAAAAAACTGTAAATTGCGATTATTTTTTATAAGTTTAGCATTTATTTCTAATTTTTGCTTTAATGCCATGTTTTCATTAATAAGATAATCATAAGAAGTTTTCACAAGTATATCCAGTACTTCTTGAATAAAATTTTGATTATATTTTTCTTTATAAGCAGTATAAGATTTTAATAATGCATCGAAAGCACCTTTATAATTACCAAGACAAGCATAAGATTGTGCTAAAATAAAATTGGCTGATATCTTAGCATTTGTTAGATTAGCACTATCTGCATATTTTAATGCTTCTTTGCTAAACTCAATAGACATTGTATAATTACCTAATTTATAATATCCATCTGCTATATTATTTAATTCGGTAGATATACCACGTTTATCATTGATTTTTTTTCTAAATTCTAAAGCTTTTTTATTATATTCTATTCCTTTTTCATATTCTCCAAATTCATTATATAAGTATCCAATATAAGAATAAGCAGTACCTATTAAATTGTAATTATTTGATTCTTGGGCTTTTTCTAAAACATATAATAGTATTTCTTCGGCTTCTTTATATTTTTTTAATTCTATAAAATTTAATGCTAAATTCATGTATGAACGCAACAATTGTTCTTTACTATTGATATGGTATGATAGTTGTATTGCAGATTGTACAGCATCTATACTTTCTTTGTAAAAGCCCATATTAAAATATGCTGAACCTAATAATCTGTAAAATTCTATTAATAAACTATCATTTTTAAATCCTGGTAGATAATCTTTAGCTTCGAAAAAGTTTGATACTATTATTGAATTCAAATTTATATTAAAAGCAATTACACTTTGATAATATAAAGAATATACTATGCCTACAGTATCGTGTAGTGAAGTAAAAATCCTGTATGATGTGGAAAAATGTTTTAATGATTGTATATGATTAGAACCTAAGTAATGCAAACAACCTCTAGTAAATTCTATTTTAGCTCTAAGGTTTAAATCATTTTTATATAAAGCTTGATTTTCTAAAGTATCTAAAATATTAAATATTTTAATTGTATCTTTTATGTTTTTTAGATTATCAGTTATATCATCCAAAGATCTTTTAGTTATAATATCGATAAACTCCTTATCGATATCATAAGTATTTTTGGAATTTAATCTTGGTATACATAAAATACACAATATAACACATAGAAATATTTTTAAAAAATTTTTCATTTTCAATATTATTTATGCAAAAATAATATTTTTATCGAAAGTAAAATATGTATTATCTAAAACATTAACTGATTTTATTTAAGATTGTTTTTTATTTTAATTAAAAATTACTAAAGTTTAATATAAAAGCTATAAATGATAAAATGAGAGATAAAAAAGCAAGAAAGCCGAAAGTCATTTGTTGTTGTTTTTATTTTTTATTAGCTTTTAAGTGTATTAATTATTTAGTATTAAAATCTTTTTTGTAAATATAAATATATATTTTTGTAAAAATTTTATAATGTTAACATCCTTTTTTGCTAGATTACTTCAAATATTAATAGGTTATACTCCTCATTTTTTACTTTTTTTTTGGGATTATTTTATTTATTTCATTACATATCATTTGCTACACTATCGAAAAAAAGTAGTTCAAAAAAATTTAAAATTAGCATTTCCTGATAAATCTAAAAATTATTATAAAAAAATCGAAAAACAATTTTATCATTATTTTGCCAGATTAATCATAGATATAGCTATTAATGGGACTACAAATAAAACTAAAAGATTAAAATATCTAAAATTTGAAAATATAAATGAAATAAAAAAATGTTTATCAGAAGGCAAAAATGTGATGATAGCATTGGGACATTTGAATGCATGGACGACACAAATAATTTTATCAGAGGTTTTAGAAGTGCCAGTCTATATGGTTTATAAACCATTATCTAATAAGTATATTGATAATTGGCTAAGAAATAATCTACATTCTCCCAATACTATTTTCATAGACAATCGATCTGCTGCAAGGCATATATTAAAAGTTTCAAAGCAAGGCACTCCATCTGTTTTTTTAATGGTCGCAGATCAATCTCCAGCTACAGATACAGGGGTGCATTGGGTGGATTTTTTTGGAATAAATACACCTTTTCATCGAGGCATAGAATTTTTAGCTACTAAATTTAATATGCCAGTTTTTTTTGCAGATATATTATATATAAAACCTTTTGAATATACTACCAAATATCATTTAATTTATAATGGAGAAGAAAAAGTAGAATCAAAAACCATTACACAAAGATTTGCAAATGTTTTAGAAAAAGCTATTTGCGAACACCCTGGAGACTATTTATGGTCACATAAAAGATGGAAAAAAGTAATTAAATATTGATTTATTTTAATATTATATATTAAACCTTTTAAAAAAAATAAGTTAATAATTCAATATTTATGGAGATAGGTATAGAAAAAATTATTTTTTAAATCAGACTTTTAGTTAATGACATTTAGTAAACTTATACGAAGCATGATTTTTAGATTTATGATGAGTAGAGAGTTTCAATGAAGAGTTAGAGGAGAATGAGCAAATAAAGGCATTTTGAAACTAATATTCAAGCATATAATTATTAACATCTTAATTTTGGGGAACAAAAAAGTGAAGGTGATGATTTTTTTTGGTCCTGATTAATAATATTTTTCAAACATAGATTAAAAGTTTCGAAAATCGGAAAACCATTGTATGTTGTCATTTTAAGATCACATTTTTCTGATAAATATCAATTATGAAATATATTAATAAACATTTATACATAATTTTGCAATTTATTATAGAATAGATAATGACTTTAAACGATCTAGATATAGGACAAAGTGGCTACATAGTTAAGATCAAGGGTAATGAGACTTTTCGTCATAGATTAATGGAAATGGGGTTTAAAACCAATGAAAATGTCACTCTGCTACACAAAGCTCCCCTTAATGATCCATTACTCTTTCAAGTCATGGGCTCTAAGGTTTCTCTCAGGAGAAGTGAAGCTATTAATATTGAAATCACAACTGAAGAAGAATTACAAGAATCTGAAAATATTGATATACTTTCAACAAATATTCAACATTTAATAACCAAAAAGAGCAAAAATATAGAAGTAGCACTTATAGGGAATCCAAATTCTGGAAAAACAACTATTTTTAATTACGTTAGCCACGCACATGAGCATGTGGGCAATTATGCTGGAGTCACTGTAGATGCCAAAAGTGGAACTATAGAATTTAAAGATTACAAAATCACTTTTGTAGATTTACCAGGAACTTATTCTCTTCAAGTATTTTCACCAGAAGAAGCCTTTGTACGCCATTATTTACTTAAAAAAATGCCAGATGTTATCATCAATGTAATAGATGCTTCTAATATAGAACGTAATATGTTTCTTACTACTCAGCTGATGGAATTAGACTATCCTATGATTATAGCTATTAATATGTATGATGAATTAACAAAAAAAGGAGCAAAGCTAAATATTGATAAACTGGAAGAGATGTTTAAAATACCGATTATTCCTACTATAGGAATAAAAAATAAAGGTATAGATAAACTTTTGAGTGCAGTCATCGATAGATATGAATCTACTTTAACAGTGAAAAGCGTCGTACACTTCCCTCTGCCAGTAGAAGCCTGTATAGAAAAAATAGAAAATGAGATCGCTAAGACAAATTTCACTAAATCTGCTATATCTCAACGTTTCGTAGCTATTAAATTATTAGAAAAAGATCCAGAATTTCATCGTTTTCTGAAAAGAAATGAATATGCTTCTCTGAATAACGTAGTAGATAAATGTATCGAAAATATTGAAAAACAATATAATCGACCATCAGAATTTTTATTTACAGATGTGAGGTATGGTTTTATTAAAGGTGCACTTAAAGAGACATTAAGTTATTCAAAAGAGGATGCTGACCAAAGTATCGATAAGCTAGATAAAATATTGACACACAAGATCTGGGGAATCCCCATTTTCCTTGCTTTTCTTTATGTTATGTTTTTTTCTACCTTTTATTTAGGTAGTTATTTGCAAAATTGGATGGAATCAGGAGTAGATTGGTTCAAAGTATTTTTGTCTGGATTTTTGCCAGCATCATTATTTAAAAATTTATTAATAGATGGTGTGATTACTGGTATAGGTAGCGTTTTAGTCTTTTTACCTAATATAATGATTTTATTTTTATTTATAGCCTTTATGGAGGATACAGGTTATTTGAGTAGAGTAGCTTTTTTGATGGATAAATTAATGCATCGTATAGGACTTCATGGCAAATCATTTATACCAATGATAATGGGGTTTGGGTGCAATGTGCCAGCTATTATGTCTGCTAGAATATTAGAAAATCCGTCGGATAGAAAAATAACTATATTGATAAATCCATTTTTTTCTTGCAATGCTAAATTAACTATCTATGTATTTATAATTAATATATTTTTCCCTAATTCTTTAGCATATATGCCATTTATCTTATACTTAACTGGCGTATTAATAGCAGCAATTGTTGCTATTTTATTTAGAAAATTTTTATTTGCTAAAGAGTCTTCTCCATTTGTAATGGAATTACCGCCTTATAGAATGCCTACATTTAATGCTATTATAAAACACATGTGGTTTAGAGCTTCTATGTATCTAAAAAAAATTGGTACTACTATTTTTATAGCTTCTATTGTAATTTGGTTTTTATCTCATTTCCCATTAGATAATGACAATACTAGATTGATAGAGACACAAATAGCAAGAATCACAGAAACTGAAACAAATACAGCTTTGTTGGATTCTTTACATACCCAATTAGTATATGAGCGTATTTCTAACTCATATTTAGCTAAAATAAGTATGTTTTTGGAACCCATATTTAAACCTTTAGGCTACGAATGGCACGTAATATCTGCACTTATTAGTGGTTCGGTAGCTAAAGAGCTTGTAGTATCTACATTATCTATAGTATTGCCTAATAGAGGAGCCATGGCTAATATATTGTCGCCTCCATCTGCTGCTGGGTTATTGTTTTTTGCTTTGTTATATTGTCCATGTATAGCTACTTTATCAACTATTAAAAAAGAAACAGGTTCGGTTTGGTGGGCTATGTTTACTGTAGTTTATACAACTATAATAGCTTATGGAGTAGCTCTGTTAGTTAAAAGTATTTTTACATTAATATTATAATTGGTTTAATGATATTTATAAAATTTTATTATTGATATTTTATTATTTATTTTGTAGTTTTTTAAAAATTATTAATAAATTGCTTATATGTCATTAACTCCGTTAAATAATATTGGTGAATTTGCACTGTTAGAGAGATTAGCCAAATTAATAAATATTTATAACAAAGATAAAGTAATCAAAGGTATAGGTGATGATGCAGCAGTCATTAAACCAGATATAGACTTAGTACAAGTAGTAACTACTGATATGTTAGTAGAGAATATACATTTCGATCTCAGTTGGATGCCTTTGAAACATTTGGGATACAAATCTATAGTAGTAAATGTAAGTGATGTAGTAGCTATGAATGCTATACCAGCTCATGTAACAGTAACCCTAGCGATATCTAATAGATTTACTCTGGAGGCTATAGATGAATTATATGAAGGAATTAGATTAGCTTGCGAAAATTACAAAATAGATATAATAGGCGGAGATATGGTGTCATCTAATCAAGGACTTATAATCTCTATTACTGCAATGGGTTATATAAATAAAGAAAATCTTGTATATCGTAATGGAGCCAAACCTAATGATTTGATTTGTGTTACCGGTGATTTAGGTACTGCTTATGCCGGGTTACTTATATTGCAGAGAGAGAAAAAAACTTTTATGGCTAATCCTTATTATCAACCCGATTTACAAAATTATGAATATGTGATAGAGAAACAAATAAAACCAGAACCTCGCATAGATATTATTAATAAACTACGAGAATTAAATATACTGCCCACAGCTATGATAGATATCAGTGATGGTCTATCCAGTGAGCTACATCATATATGCAGGCAGAGTAATACTGGCTGCAGAATATACGAAGATCATATCCCAATAGATATGATGGTATCTAATATAGCTGATGAGTTTTATATTTCTCCCATTACTATGGCATTGCATGGTGGAGAAGACTATGAATTGTTATTTACAATTCCACTAAATCAATATGATCTCATAAAAAACATAGATGATATTTCAGTAATCGGCCATATCACAGATGCAAACGAAGGCATGTATCTAATAAATAATATCGGCGAAGCTATAGAACTGAAAGCACAGGGATGGGATAGTTTCAAAAAAGAGGAATAATAAAATAAAAAAAAAATATTGTTTTAAATAATTATATTTTTTTGTAAATTTGTAAAAATAATATAATATGTCAGGTCATAGTAAGTGGTCAACAATAAAAAGGAAAAAAGAAGCAAATGATGCTAAACGCTCTAAAATGTTTACTAAAATCATTAAAGATATAACAATAGCTGTCAGAGAAGGTGGCCCCGACCCAGATTCTAATCCTAGGCTCAGATTAGCCATTTCTAATGCTAGAGGGGTAAACATGCCTAAGGATAATATACAAAGGGCTATAAATAAAGCTATCGAAAAAGATTCTGCTAGTTATGTAGAGCTTGTCTATGAAGGATATGCTCCTCATGGTGTGGCTATAATAGTAGAATGTGCTACTGATAATCAACAAAGAACTATATCTAATATTAGAAGTTATTTCAATAAACATGGGGGCAATCTTACTACAACGGGATCACTAAATTTTATATTTGATCAAAAAGGTGTCTTTAGCATCAAACGTGATCAAATAAAAAATTTCGATGATTTTATGCTTGAAATTATCGATGCTGGAGCTGATGATATAATAGAAGAAGATGATTTTGTAATCATATATTCAGCTCGTGAAAATTTTGGTAACATTCAAAAAGCACTTGAAAGATTATCTATAGAAGCAGAATCATCTAAATTAGAACGTATACCAAATAATTATATTAAATTAGAAAAAGAACAAGCTTTAAAAATACTAAAATTAATAGATTTACTCGAAGATGACGATGATGTGCAAGAGGTATACCACAATTTAGAATTATCAGATGAACTTATAGAAGCATTAGAATAAACAATTAATTTACTTTTATAGAAACATAGGATTTATTTCCACGTGTCTTTTTGAATTCTACTATACCATCTTTCAAAGCATACAAAGTATGATCTCTGCCGATGCCTACATTTTCACCTGGATAATGTTTAGTACCACGTTGACGAACTATAATATTACCAGCTTTTACATACTGGCCACCAAATTTTTTAACCCCTAATCGTTTACTTTCGGATTCTCTACCATTGCGAGAACTTCCTACACCTTTTTTATGTGCCATATATAATTTCCTTTTTTTATGCTTTAATATTTAAAACTTCAACTTTAGTTAAATAAGGACGAAAACCTTTTTTCACTCTGTAACCCTTACGACGTTTCTTTTTAAAAACTGTTACTTTTGGTCCTTTTAAATGCTCTAAAACTTTAATAGTAACTTTAGCACCTTCTACTATTGGTTTGCCTACTTTCACACCTTCATCATTTGCTATTAAGTAAACTTTGTCTACTTCTAAAATGCTTTCTAGTTCAGCATTTAATCTGTCGATATATAGCTTTTTGCCTTCAGTTATTTTAAACTGTTTACCCCCTAATTCTACTATTGCAAACATTATATTGAATTTTGAATTGCAAAATTATTAATTTTTTTTAAATAAAAAAAATTTTAATTTGTATTTTAATAAAAAATATAGAGTAATCTTTTTTGAATTTTTATATTATTTTTTTTTAAACATGTAATATACTTTCATATCTCATAAATTTTAATTTATTAAAAAGTAAAGAATATTTGTGATTAAAATAAAAACTAGTATTTACTATCTATGATATATCTGCAAAGAAATATTCTGTCTTTCTGAAATAATATAAGCCAACTATTAGACAGACAAATGATATTATAATACTTATCGATAATCCGAATTGATTTATTTGTGTACCAAAAAGGCCATACCTAAATAATTCGATGACACCAGTCATTGGGTTTAAGTAATAAGCAGATTTCAACCATGGTATAGCTATTTGATTATTAGAATAAAATACTGGAGAAATAAAAAATAAAAGTTGGATAATAAAAGGAATTACATACTTGACATCTCTATATTTCACATTTAATGCACCAAAAAATGAACCTATTCCTAATACTAATATAGAAACTAATAATACACAAATAGGCAAAATGTATATAATATCCCAATTGGGGTAAACTTTAAAATACACCATCACTGGAATATAAATCAATAATGTAATGAAAAAATCAAAAAGATTGACCAATAGAGAACTCATTGGGAAAAAAATTCTAGGAAAATATATTTTTTTTAGAATATTAGCATTGCTTACAACACTATTAGAAGTAGTTGTTACTGCATTACCGAAAAGATTCCATAGCATCACCCCTGAGAGTACAAATAATGGATATGGTATATTGACATCGCCTAATGTAACATTAATAGCTAAATTAAAAATCACAAATACAGCAGTCATAGCTATGGGCTGGATAAAAGCCCATAAAAAGCCTAAAACTGCTTGTTTATATTTTATTTTGATATCTTTCCATGCTAAAAAATAAAGAGTGTCTTTATAAAAAGCAAGCTCTTTAACATCAAAAAAACTCCATTTACCAGGTGGCTTTATCTCTATCTCCATCTAAATAATAATATATTTGCAAAATTAAATAAAATTGCAACTATTGCAAATATATTATTTTTCTTATTTTAAAGTTTAATTTTTAATTTTGAAAAAATTAAAAAAATGTTAAATAAAAAAATTATTAAGTCTATTTTTATTTTCTTTTTACCATTGTATTTGTTTGCCCAATATGATTATTATATATATGATATAGAAAATACGTTTGACGGAGTTTATGATGAGAGATTTGCTACCATATTATTATTAGATACTTCGTGGGAATTCAAATTTCCTGTGATAGATTTAGCTAAAGGCAATGCATTGCAATTATCATTTGATATGTTAGTAGATGAAGTATATGATCTTTATGTAGTTTTTAGTCCTTGCTCGCCAGAATGGCAAATCTTAGATGAGCCTATCACTGATTTTATTGAAGGTTTTAATGAAAATCCTATATTTGATTATAGTTTTTCTCGCAATACACTAATATCATATATAAATTATTATTATTATTTTCCTAATGAAGATATCAAATTTAAAAGGAGTGGAAATTATTTACTAACAGTTTATTACCATGACAAAGAAAATAATAAATATAGTAAAGCTTTTAGTAAAAGATTTGTCGTAAGTGAGCAAGCACTTTTAGTAAATGCTCATGTAATATTTGCTAGTGATGTAACTGAAAGATTTTATCGTCAACAAGTGCTCTTTAGCTTTACCAGCAATAATATAGTATTCAATAATATTTATGAACGCTTATATGTGTGTTTACTCCAAAACGGTAGATGGATAGATGCTCATTGCAATATAAAACCTACTTATATGAAAGATAATATTGTTTATTTCGATGAATCTGCAAAAAATTTTACAACTTTTGATGGGAATAACGAATTTAGATATTTTGATATTAGAAGCATATCATACCAAACTGGCAATTTAGCCGGAATCATGCACGACAGCGAGACTGTACATGTATATTTGGTGCCAGATATATCACGGCGATATACTCAATATCTTAGACAACCAGATTTAAATGGTAGATTTTTTATTTCTAATGATTTATACAGTAATATAAATACAGAAAGTGAATACTATTATGTGCATTTTGCTATCAAAAGTGAACCTATTACTGAGGGAGCCGTCTATCTAATAGGAGATTTTACTAATTATGAAATTATTCCAAGATATAGAATGCAATATAACTATGAAGCTAAACAATACGAACTTTGTTTATTACTAAAGCAAGGTTATTATAATTATGCTTATGCATTAGTGCCAAATCAAACAGATATATTAAATATTTCATATTTCGAAGGCAATCATTCTGAAACAGAAAATGAGTATCAAGGCTTGATTTATTATAGAGAAGAGAGTGATAGATATTTTAGACTTTTACATGTTTTTAGTATTTCGAAATGAATTGTAATTATTTAAAAAATATTTTAATAATAATATTTGGCATATATTTTGAGCAAAAATAAAAAATTAAAGTAATTATGAATAAAGTCAGAACTGCATTTTTATTAGGATTAATGTTTGCACTATTTATGGGTGTAGGATATCTAATAGGTGGTGAGAGTGGAATGTTTATAGCATTTTTTATCGCTTTATTGATGAATGGGATCTCCTTTTTTTATTCTGACAAAATAGCACTATCGATGTTTAGAGCTAAAGAAGTTTCAGAATCCGAAGCACCTCAACTTCATAGAATAGTGGAAGAATTGGCTACTGAGGCTGGCATCCCAAAGCCTAGAGTATATATTTCAAACATAGAAGTACCCAATGCTTTTGCTACAGGTCGTAGTCCTAAACATAGTGCTGTCGCAGTAACCAAAGGATTATTAGAAATATTAGATCAAAATGAGATAAAAGGAGTATTAGCTCATGAAATTGCTCATATTGCTAATAGAGATATCCTGATTTCTTCATTAGCAGCAGTGATAGCTAGTGCTATAGCTATGTTAGCTCGTGTTGCTTATTTTGCAAATATCTTTGGTGGTGATAATAAAGGTGGTGGAATCGGCAATTTATTAGCTACTCTCATTATGATAATAATTACTCCTATTTTAGCTATGATAATTCAATTAGCTATTTCACGTACTCGTGAATATGTAGCTGATGAAAAAGGTGCTAAGCTTGCTCGTAATCCTTTATATCTAGCTAATGCTTTACGAAAAATGGATGCTTATGCTAAAATGAAACCTGTTACAGAAAATGAAATTAATCCTGCAGCTACTCATATGCTCATTATTAATCCATTCAAAAAAGGAGGATTAGCAGCTTTATTATCAACCCACCCTCCGATTGAAAAAAGAATTGAGAAATTAGAAGCTATGGCGTATTGAAAGCAAACTAATTTTTATTAAAAAAATATTTTATTACAATCATTGTTAATTTTCTCATTTTTATTAATTTTGCATTTAATTTATTTATCTTTTAATAATTATGAATAATGCTATAGTAGTTTCTAATATAACTAAGCGATATAGAGAACATACAGCTTTAGATAATGTTAGCTTTGAAGTACCTACGGGAAGTATTTTTGGTATTTTAGGTCCAAATGGTGCTGGCAAAACAACACTTTTGAGAATAATCAATAATATCATACCACCTGACAATGGAGAAATATTACTTTTCGATGAGCCACTGACAGATAAGCATATGGAGCAGATTGGTTATCTACCAGAGGAGCGAGGCTTGTATAAAAAAATGTCCGTTGGCGATCAGGTACTATATCTTTCACAGCTAAAAGGATTATCTCAGAAGCAAGCCAGAGAAAGGATTAATTATTGGTTCGAAAAGCTTGAAATAAAATCTTGGCTTGGACGCAAAGTAGAGGAATTATCTAAAGGGATGCAACAAAAAGTACAATTTATCATTACTGTGATTCATTCTCCGCGACTTATGATCTTTGATGAACCTTTTAGTGGTTTCGATCCTATTAATGTAGATATATTAAAAAATGAAATCATAGAATTAAAAAATAAAGGAGCTACCATTTTACTCTCTACTCATAATATGGAGTCTGTAGAAGAGCTTTGCGATGAGATAGTATTGATAGATAGGTCTAAGCTTATACTCTACGGAGAAGTAGATGAAATAAAACGGAAATTTAGTAAAAATCATTTTGAAGTCACTTTTGCTCACCCAATAGATGATAAAAAAATAGAAAACTGGCAAAAAAATCATCCTCATTTTACTATCAATAGAGTTAATAAAAATAATAATGACAAAAACACTATATCTATCACATCTAACTTGCCAATAAAATCTAATGAAATATTACTATTAGTAATAGAACTAGGAGAGATCATCTCTTTTAGAGAACAGCTACCTAGTATGCATGATATATTTGTAACTGTAGTACAACAAAAAGAAGAAATCTACGATCATGAAGAGCAAATTACCTATAATAATTAAAAGAGAATATCTAAATATAGTAAAGAAAACTAGCTTTATTGTAATTACATTACTTGGGCCCATAATATTAGCTAGCATATTTGTTATACCTATATATATTTCTCACATTAATGAAGCTCAAATATCAGTGGGTGTGATAGATGAAACAGGTTTTATATACAAGGGGCTCGAGACTAATGCTCTAGCTAGATACACTTTGTTATATCTGCCTGTAGACAGTGCTAAAAAGTTATTAGATGAAGACAAATATGATGCTATACTTTATATTCCTATCTCATTTATTAACTCACCACAGACACCACGTATATGGTCTAAAAATGCTATAAATCAATCTGTAATAAATAATATAGAATCAGTACTTAAAAGTGAATTAGAAAAACATAGATTAGCCTTATATGGTATCAATAATCAAATCCTCGAGCAAATAAATGCAGACGTAAAAGTAAATAATTATACTTATAAAGGGGGAGTAGAAAAAGTAGCTTCTAGTACTGTAGCTACAATTTTGGGCTTTGTAATGGCATTAATAATATATTTCTTTGTATTTATGTATGGCTCTATGGTATTGCGTTCAGTAATGGAAGAGAAGCTTAATAGAATTGTAGAGATCATTATCAGCTCTGTGAAGTCTATTCATCTAATGATCGGCAAAGTAATAGCAGTTTTGTTAGTAGGTCTTACACAATTTGTTACGTGGATCTTGCTAACAGTGTTAATCATTTTCGGAGTACAGCAAGCTTTTCCTCAACTTTTTAAATATACCGAGCCAGAAATCGTAAATATACAAACTAAAGGACTTACACAATCAGAGGCTCAACAAATAGCAAATGCTGCCAAATTACAAGAAAGTCCTTCTAATAATGCACTTTTAGCTTTAGCTAATATAAATATTCCATTATATCTTTTATTGTTTTTATTTTATTTTATCTTTGGTTATCTGATTTATGCAACGCTTTTTGCTGCTATAGGTGCAGCAGTAGATAATCAAGATGATACTAATCAATTTATGCTACCGATCACAATACCACTAATCTTAGCTATCATTTGTTTGCAACCTATATTTAACAACCCTACGGGCGGAGTTTCTATCTTTTTCAGCCTTTTTCCTTTTACTTCTCCTGTGATAATGATTGGACTCATACCTTTTAATCCACCATTATGGCTTATTATAACATCTATGGCTATCTTAGTGCTTACTTTTATACTATCAGCATATATTTCCTCTAAAATATATAGAATTGGCATACTTACCTATGGCAAAAAACCTTCATATAAAGAACTGTGGAATTGGCTCAAGAAATATTAATTTTTTTATGATTAGTAATTGCATATAATCATTAATATACAATTTTTTTGTTTTAAACTTTGATTTTCTGGATTTAAGGATTAGTTAAGAATGTATCTTATTTTGCAAAGCTAAAGTTCACTATCATTTAATTGTTTAATAAGTATTCCCGTTTTTATAGATTTATACGACAACATAGATATTACCGGTAGATTATTTTTATATTTGAAAAAATGATTTACCAAAATACAATAAAATTATTTTTATATATTTTTGCACAATAAAAAAAAGGAAATATTGTGGCTAAACAAAGTAAAGAAGAAAAAAAAGAAAAAAAATCTAGTACAAGTAAAAAAACAACAAATAAAAGTAGTACCTATACATTAAAAGGTAAAAATTTAGTAATAGTAGAGTCTCCGGCTAAAGCCAAAACTATCGAAAAATATTTAGGAAGCGATTTTACAGTATTATCAAGTTTTGGGCATATACGCGATTTGCCAAAAGGTGAGTTAGGTGTAGATGTAGAGAAAAATTTCGAACCTAAATATGTGATTATAAAAGGCAAAGAGAAAGTTATAAATCAATTAAGTGCTGCTAGCAATCAAAGTGAATTGGTATGGTTGGCTACAGATGAAGATAGAGAAGGAGAGGCTATTAGCTGGCATCTAGCCGAAGCATTAGAAATACCTGAAGATAAATTAAAAAGGATTACTTTTCATGAAATTACAAAATCTGCTATCGAAGAGGCTATTAAAAATCCACGAGGTATAGATTATAATCTTGTAAATGCTCAACAGGCTCGTCGTATTTTAGATCGTCTAGTTGGTTATGAATTATCACCTGTTTTATGGAGAAAAATAGCTAAAAATCTTTCTGCTGGTAGAGTGCAGTCTGTCGGATTGAGTCTGATAGTCGAAAGGGATAGAGAAATTGAAAGATTCGTTGCCGAAGAATCATATAAAATTTCTGGAAATTTTTTCTTATTAGAAAAACCAGATATTTTACTCTCAGCAGAGTTAAATCATGAATTTAAAAAAGAAAAAGATGCTTTAAATTTTTTAGAAAAATCTAAAAATGCAATATTTACTATCAAAGATATAAAGCAGCATCCTGCTAAGCGTACTCCACCACCGCCATTTATCACTTCTACTCTACAACAGGAGGCAGCTAAACAGCTAAGATTTAGCGTTTCACAAACAATGAACATCGCTCAGCAATTATATGAAGCTGGATTGATCACATATATGAGAACAGATAGTGTGACTCTTAGTAATTTAGCTCTGAATGCTGCTAAAGAGTTTATTACTAAAAATTATGGCGAAAAATATTATAAACGTAGGCAATACAAAAATAAAGTAAAGGGTGCTCAAGAAGCTCACGAAGCTATACGACCTACAGATTTATCTAAATCTACTATAGAGGCCACACAACAAATGAAAAGACTCTATGAGCTTATCTGGCGACGCACCATAGCTTCACAAATGTCTGATGCAGAATTTATAAGAGCTACCATTTCTATTGCATCTGACCAGAATAAACATCTCTTCTTAGCTAAAAGCGAATCTTTAGTTTTTGATGGTTATTTAAAAATTTATCAAGAAAAAGATGATGATGATGATGTAAAGGAAATCACCTCTGCAATAGATATTTCTAAATTTAAAATTGATGATAGATTGGACTTTAAAGATATAACTGCCAAGCAATCATTTACCAATCCTCCTTATCATTACAATGAAGCTGCACTAGTTAAAAAATTAGAAGAGTTAGGCATAGGTCGTCCATCTACTTACGCTACTATCATCACTACTATTCAGCAAAGAGATTATGTAGATAAAAGGAGCATCCCTGCTAAGGAGAGAAATATAAAAATTTATACTTTAGATAATTCTAAAAAAATAAAAGATACAGAAAAGAAAGAAAAATATGGTGGTGAAAAGCAAAAATTAATCTCTACAGAGCTTGGTAAGGTAGTTACAGATTTTTTAATGAAACATTTCCCTGATATCATGGATTATAATTTCACTGCTGAAATAGAAGAACGCTTTGATAAAATTGCCCTCGGTCAAGAAGAATGGCAAGATATGCTTAGAGATTTTTACAAAGATTTTCATCCCAAAGTATTAGAAGCTATAGAAACTTCTAGCAAACAACATATTTCTCGATTATTAGGAGTGGATCCTAAAACTAATAAAAATGTTTACATTACTTATACTAAGCATGGTATGGCATTGCAACTAGGCGATTATACTGATAACGAAAAACCTTCATATGTTTCTATAAATAAGAGACAAAATATTGATTTCAATAAAATAACGTTGGAAGAAGCTTTGAAGTTTTTTGAACTACCTAAAGAGCTCGGCGATTATCAAGGTAGTAAAGTGGTAGTAAACATCGGTAGATATGGTCCGTATGTTTTGTATAAGGATAAATTTTATTCTATCAAAAAACTAGATAAACCTTTGACAGAGTTTACACTCGATGAAGCCATCGAAATAATCAAACAACCTACTGGACTTATTAAAACTATTTCTGAAAAACCATTGATACAATTATTGATAGGTCGTTATGGACCTTATATTAAAACTGATGATGGCAATATACCTATACCTAAAGGGACAGATATAAATACTATCACCGATGATGAAATAAAATTTATCATAGAAAATCATAAAACCAAAAAAAATAAAAAATGAAAGAGCTTCAATATCTTTTCGAACCTTGCTTTTATGATTTTAGTTTTAATAATCATAAATCACATTTATATTCTAATGTTATCACTATAGATAAACTAGATGATAAGTCTATGTCTGATATTAATTCTTTAGCAATTATTAATTTCTCAATAAATACTGGGAAAAAAAACTTTATTAATAGCTTATATAAGCTTAGATCTTACCTTTATTCGTATAGAAAAATAGACAATGTTCAAATAATAGATCTAGGAACATTTATAAACAATACAGATGCTTTCGAAAATATTAATGGTTTGGCTTATGTATTATCTGATTTATTATTAAAAGGTGCTTTGCCTATAATATTGAGTGATGATAGATCTGTAGTATTAGCCATTCATAAAGCTTATGAGTTAATAAAAAGATTTTATAATTTGGCTTTTATTTTGCCTTTTATAGATGTGAATGCAGACAATCTGTGGGAACAATCTAAAGATCTTTTGCCGTGGCATAATGAAATATTTAAAGATAACAATCTACTAAATAATGCTACTTTCATAGGCTATCAGAGTTATCTGACTGATAATGAAGCACTAGAATGGGTAGAAAATAATTTTTATGATACACTCAGGCTCGGTGACATACGCGAAAATATTAAAGCTACAGAACCATATATTAGAAATTCGGATATCGTATGCTTCGATTTGAATGCTATGAAAAAAGCTGAAGCCCCAGCCACTATGCTCACTCTACCAAATGGATTATATGCAGAAGAACTTTGCCAATTAGCTTTTTATGCTGGTATGTCTGACAAATCATCTGTTTTTACTTTTTATAATTATTATCCTGATAAAGATTTGCAAGATCAGACCATTCAACTTTTAGCGCAAACTATATGGTATATCGTAGAAGGCGTTTCGCTTAGGGTAAAAGATTATCCTTTTACTGCTAAAACTCAAATGATAAAATATACTGTTATTATGGATTCGGCTGTAAAGGAATTGATATTTTATAGAAGTCCTCGTTCAGATCGTTGGTGGATAGAACTACCTATTTACAACACTTCGCAAATTCAACGGCATACTCTCATCCCCTGCTTGTATGAAGATTATTTAGCTGCATTACAAAATAAAATTCCTCATATATTTTGGAATGCTATTAAAAAATCTAAAAAATAATTAATTTCAGTATTTTCTGAAATTAATTATACAAAAAATACAAGTAAAACTGAAGAAAAAAAGATTTATGATTTGTATTTTAGAATTTATTTGTTATTGATTTTTATATATAATTGTTTTTAAAAAAAAAGCCTAAATCAAAAAATTTTATTTAAAATAATGATTTAAAAAATTATAAAGCTGTTGGCCTCTAAGATTTTTTGCAATGATGTTATAATTTTCGTCTAATAAAAAATTGTAAGGCACCACACTTACTCCATAAAGTTTTGCTGCTTCTGAATTCCAATATTTTAGATCACTTACGTGATGCCATGTGAGTTTGTCTGTATTAATGGCATTGATCCACGATTGTTTATCTTTATCTAAGGAAATGGCAAAAACTTCAAACCCTTTAGGATGAAAAGTTTGATATGCCTTTACTACTAAAGGATTTTCTTTTCTACATGGGCCACACCAGCTAGCCCAAAAGTCTACTAAAATTAATTTCCCTTTTATAGAATATAATTCTAATGTATCTCCATTGGGAGATGGTAATTTAATATTTGGTGCTTTAGAGCCTATACTTGTCCTAAGTAATGCTTGGGTTTTATTATGAAAATTTAAAACACCAGGGTGATGGGGATAATTATGTAGCAAAGCACTGTCTACAATTTTATATGTTTCAGCATAGCCATCATCTATATTTAATCGTTCAATAAAAAATAAATTTGCTAAACTACTTGGATTGCTTCTAACTATATTATTTATGTAAGTATTTTTGACATTATGCAAATTGATAAATTCCTGTTCTATTATTGCTTTTGTATCTATTGATTTTGTTTGAATATAAAGCCTTTGTAAGCTATCTAATTGTTTTGGCAGATTAGCAAGTATCCATTCTACTTCGTAAACCATAATACTCGAAGGAGAACCTTTTATTATTGGTTTATTTCCTAATTGATATGGGTTTAGTAATAAATGTACTTTCTCGCCAGGTTTTAAAACTAAGGCCAAAAAATTTGTTCTAATGTCGAAATACAATTTATAAATCTCTTCTGCAGATGTCTGCTCTAATGATATATAAAACGAATCTGAGTTGATAATAGGCACTTTTATGGTGAGTGCTGCAGGATTTAGATAATTTGATAAGGTGATTTCAGAATATTGAGTTGGAGAAATAAATTTACCAAATATTTCTATTTTTTGTTGACTTAATACTATTGACGGCAGCGCTGTCAATAGTATAATAAGAAGTTTTATATTTTTCCCCATTTTTTTATTTCAAAATTATATAAAGAATTTCAAACCATTCATTTTTTTATTACTTAACTATGTGAGTAAGATTTTCAGGATAACAGACATGTGTCAAATATAAACCTTGTGGTGGAGCAATTAATTTAATCTTGTTTTTATCTTTTTTAATCAGTAAATCATTAAATGTTTTTTCATCTATATCACCTAAACCTATTGAGGTCAATACCCCGACAATGCTTCTTACCATCTGTCTAAGAAATCTATTAGCTGTAATTGAAAAAATTATAAAATCTTTATGTTCTTTCACAATTATTTCGTGGATATTGCAATTATAATTTGATATAGGCATTTTTTTAGCAAAAGCACTGAAATCTTTGATACCGATTAGAGATGGTAATAATTTTTTTATATTATCTATATTCAAAGGTTTAGACATTTGCCAGGCTCTATTAATAAAAAAAGGATTTTTATTTTTAATAATCAAATAATGATATGTACGACTAATAGCCGAATATCTAGCATGAAAATCATCTTGCACACTATTTATATTTTTAATAGCAATCTCAGTTGGTAAAATAGCATTTAGATTATATAATATCCTATTAGGATTTTCTATATTAATATTTATGTCAAAATGAGCAAAAAAATTTATAGCATGTACGCCTGTATCAGTTCTGCCACAACCAATAGTAGTAAGATCTTGACGAAAAAATATTGTAAGTGCTTTATCTAATTCACCTTGAATAGTAGGTAGATTTTTTTGCTTTTGCCAACCAAAGTAATTAGTACCTACAAATGATAATTCAAGTAAATATCTCATTTTATAAAAAATCTAAAGCTACAAATAGCGATTAATGAATTTTATTATTTATTTAATTTTTTGAAAGATTATCATTCACTATACACATAGTATCACGTGCAATGACAAGTTCTTCATTTGTAGTTGCTACTACAATATAAGCATTAGAGTCTGTAGTAGATATCAGAGCATCTTTACCTTTTGCAGAATTATTCAAATTAGAATCTAATTTAATACCAAGAAATTCCAAATCAGAAGCTATTTTTTCTCTCATAAAGCTACTATTTTCACCTATGCCACCAGTGAAGATGAGCAAATCTAGCCCATTCATAGCTGCTGCATAAGCACCAATATATTTTTTTACGCGATATGCATATACATCCAAAGCTAATTGAGCTCGTTTATTACCATTTTTAGCTGCAGATTCTATATCACGCATATCGGGACTAAGACCAGAGATACCAAAAACCCCACTTTTTTTATTTATCAAATCATTAGCTTGTTTAGTATCTATATTTTCTTTTTCCATAATATAAAGTAAGGCTCCTACATCCAAGTCTCCGCAACGAGTTCCCATTATCAAGCCTTCTACAGGTGTAAACCCCATACTATTATCAATTGATTTACCATTTTCTATAGCAGTTATAGAAGCACCATTACCTAAATGGCATGAGATTATCTTTAAATCATCAATATTTTTACCAATCAATTTAGCTGATTTATCAGATACATATTTATGACTAGTACCATGGAAGCCATAACGACGAATTTCCATCTTTTCATAATATTCATAGGGTATTCCATAAATATAAGCATAATCTGGAATAGATTGATGAAAAGATGTATCAAAAACTGCTACTTGGGGTAATCCTGGAATTAATTGTTCGACAGCTAAAATACCTTTAAGATTTGCTGGATTGTGTAAAGGAGCTAATTGTATGCATTTACTTATTTCTGATTTTGTTTCATTATTTATGAGTACGCTATTTTTAAAATGTTCGCCTCCATGAGCTACCCTATGACCTGCAGCAGCTATCTCATTAAGAGATTTTATAACACCTAGTTCTTTATCTATCAATATTTTTATAATTATTTCTATACCTGCTGTATGATTTGGTATAGGCTGCTCATATATTATTTTTTCTTTTCCTATAGGAGTATGATTTACAATGCCCATTGGCAAACCTATCCTTTCTAGTAACCCTTTAGCTAGTACAGTTTCATCTGCTAGCATATCAAACAATTGATATTTAATGCTAGAACTACCACAATTAAGAACTAAAATTTTCATTTTTTTGCAAAGTTAAACAAGAATTAGAAAAAATAAAAATTTTAATTAATAAAACAATGAATCTGTTTTCATTTTTATATATTTATTTACAGAAAAGAGAGTTGATAATTCAGTTATCACTACACCTATTATAAATATAAATATAAAAAGAAATATAAAATGTTGTTGAGTAACAACTCCATTAAGTTCAGGAATAAGTTTATAGAGTTGATTTATTATTACTTCTAATCCTAGAATAGCTAATATAGATGCTAATACACCCCAGAATAGGGCATCTTTTAAGAAAGGTTTTTGAATAAATCCTTTCTTAGCTCCTACAAGTAGCATTGTTCTGATGGTAAATCTTTGGCTATATATTGTCAAGCGTATAGTCAAGCTTAGCAATGTAACTGCGATTGCTAAAATAATAATAGCTACTACAAGTGTTATGGTACTGAGGGTATTTTTATTTTTTTCTATTTCAGTTAGCACATTAGTAGGATAATACACTTCGTCTACAATATCTTTTTGTTTTATCTGAGTTACTAGATTTTTTATTACTTCATCATTTAAATAATCAGCGGATATAGTAGCCTCTAAGAGAGATGGCAAAGGAATATTTTCTAATTCTAATTTATCTGCAGATATATCACCTAACTCAGCTTGAAGTTCTTCGAGCATTTTCATTGATGGGATGTAATTAATAGCAGAAAATTTGCCTGTAGCTTCTAAATTGTGTTTTAGTAATGAGATCTCTACCTCACTAGCAGTAGGTTTTAGCATTATTTGTATAGTGAAATTTTCTTTTAATTTATTCTCTAGTGCTGTACCATGCAAATAGATAATACCTGCTATTCCTAATAGTAACAATACAAGGCTTAGAGCTAATATTAATATGGCATGAATGCCTCTAAATCTCATAATATATTATTTATTGTGCAAATATATAAAAATTTGAGATAATGATATTTTTGCCAATAACAGATTTATATATTTTCAATCATTTATATAAAAAATTGAATAGTCTACTAATAACGAGCAAGTGATACCTATTTTAATCTTTCTCGTTGTTTTTTAAACTTATTTTCTTTTAGTAATTTTACAAAAAAATATTATAAATGTCAAATATAACAGGAGAAGAAAAAAGAAACTTAGTTATTATTGGCTCAGGTCCTGCCGGGCTCACATCAGGTATTTATGCTGCTAGAGCAGATTTACATCCATTATTATATGAAGGATTAATCAGTGGGGGTCAGTTAATAAATGCTACATTAATAGAAAATTATCCTGGTTTTCCTGATGGGATACAAGGTATGGAACTTATGGAAAAAATAAAAAAACAGGCTATTAAATTTGGTGCAGATTTGCGTTTTTCATCAATAGAAAAAGTTGATTTTTTGCAATATCCTTTTCTTTTATGGGATGACAATGATATAGCTATTTCTGCCTTATCTGTAATCATCGCTACTGGATCTTCGCCACGACTTCTTGGCCTTCCTTCCGAAAAAGAATATCTAGGTTATGGAGTTTCTACTTGTGCTACTTGTGATGGTTATTTTTATAAAGGAAAAGTAGTAGCTGTAGTAGGTGGTGGTGATACAGCTGCTATAGAAGCTATTTATCTGGCTAATCTAGCTTCTAAAGTATATATTATACACAGACGTGATCAATTGAGAGCATGCACTTGTAATCAAAAAAAGATTTTTAATACACCAAATATTGAGGTTATCTGGGATAGTGTGGTGGAGGAAATAAAAGGTGAAACCAAAGGTTTTACTAAAAATGTCAATGCTATAGTTTTGAAAAATGTAAAAACCAACGAATTGAAAACTATTAATGTAGATGGTGTTTTCATTGCTATAGGTCATCATCCTAATACAGAATTATTTGAAGGACAATTGGAATTAACAAATGATAAATATATAAAAACTATTCCTGGAAGTACTAAAACGAGTGTAGAAGGAATCTTTGCTTGTGGTGATGTGAGAGATCCTATTTATAAGCAAGCTGTTATAGCTGCCGGTTCTGGAGCAATGGCTGCCATTGATGCACAAAAATTTTTGGAAAATTTTAATTTTTGATTTTTTATAAAATAGGGTGTGTATTAATTGTGTTTAGGTAATAAAATTTTTTATCGTATCTTTGTACTTATCAATTAAAAGTTAAAATGAAAAAAGAATATTTAGGATTAGAATATTATATATTTGATAATTTAGAAGAGTTAGATAAAAAAGATAAAGAATTAGTAAAAAATGCGATAGATGCTTCTACTCGTGCATATGCTCCTTATAGCAAATTTCATGTAGGGGCAGCTGTCAGATTATCAAATGATATTATTATTCAGGGAAATAATCAAGAAAATGCAGCTTATCCGTCAGGATTATGTGCTGAACGAGTGACACTTTTCTATGCTCATAGTCGGTATCCTAATGAAGTAATAGTAACTATAGCCATCTATGCTAATAATGAAGATAATACCTATAAAGACATTGTAACCCCTTGTGGAGCTTGTAGGCAAGTGATGGCTGAGATACAATCTGCTCAAAAAAAACCTCTAAGAGTGATTTTACTCAGTCCCACTAATAGTGGTATTATTTTGCCTTCTATTGATGTGTTGTTGCCTTTTCAGTTTGAATTATAAAAATATTTTAGATAAAAAATGAAAAAAATTAAAGCATACTTAATTTTAGTAATATTTTTTATTTTATCAATTATAGTTTGCTGCAAAAAGAATGTACCACAAGGTCATGTAAGCATCTCTGGTAGACTCATCGGTGGTGGAGGCAAGCCGTTGTATTTCGCTACTGTACATCCTAAAGAAATAGAATTATTAGATAGCTGCACTCTCAATGAGGAGGGTTTCTTTAAAATCAAGCTTGCTATAGCTCAACCACAATTTATTAAAGCATACAGCAATGATACTAATTTTATAATATTAGCAGCTCATCCAAAAGAAGATATCTACATCAGTGGTGATTATTATCAATTAGATGCTACATATTCAGTATTTGGTTCTCCTTCTAGTGAAATTATACATAAATATAGATCTTTTACACGTAAAAATCTCGAAAAATTGCACATGCTCTCCATCTACTGGGAAAATCATAAATATGATAATGATAATTTAAATATAAAAGATAGCTTAGATAGAAAAGCTTTAGAAATATTTAAAAATCAGAGAGATTCTGCTCTAGCTCTGATAAACAAAAATCCAGAAGATTTTGCAAATATTTTTATTATTTATCAATTTTTTATTAATCAACCTCTATTCGACGAATATCACGACTTAGAAATTTATCAATGGGTATTAAGTAATTTAGAAAAAAATTATTCTGACAATGAACACGTAATAAATCTAAAGATGAGGATCAATAAAATAAAAACCAAAATAGCAGAGCGTGATAGTATTTTAAGTAGATTAGCTATTGGTAAGCCAGCTCCAGATTTTGCACTGCCTTTATGGCAGTCTGATTCTGAGTTTGTTTTGTCATTAGAACGTGGCAAGTCTTTATTACTTCATTTTTTTGCTGGTGCTTCTCTATCAAGTGTAAAAGATATGTCTAAGCTAAAAAAACTTTTACCAAAACTCTCAAAATATAAAATTAAATTAATTACTATCTTTCTTGATTATGATATGGAGACCATCGCACGTGCAATTGATGGAGAGGGAATAAATTGGACTATTTGTTATGATCTTAGTAGCACACGTAGTCCTGTTGCTAAATTGTATGCTGTAGAGCAATTGCCTATGTATTATTTGATAGATGCTAATGGTATTATAAGAGATAAAGCTTTTACTGCTGACAGCATAAATGTTTCATCTATCAATACTATTCAATGAAAAAACAAATTTCTTATATTCCTTATTCACTAGCTAAAGAAAAAAAATTATATTTTATATCTGATATTCATTTGGGGATGCCTAATGAGAGCGATAGCAAAAATAGAGAGATTTTGCTCGTTCAATGGTTAGAACAAGTCTCATCTGATGCACAAGCAATTTTTATCTTGGGTGATTTATTTGATTTTTGGTATGAATACAAGTATGTTGTTCCTAAAGGATATACTCGCCTTTTGGGGCAATTAGCTAAAATGAACCACAGTGGCATAGAAATTCATTTTTTTGTAGGTAATCATGATATGTGGACTTATGGTTATTTAGAAAATGAAATAGGATTTAAAATATATAGTGATATTGCTGGATTTTATATAGATAATATACGAATTCTTTTAGGTCATGGAGATGGATTAGGGCCTAGAGATTATGGATACAAGGTAATGAAAAAAATTTTTAAGAATAATGTTGCTCAGAAATTATTTTCTATGCTCCATCCTTATTTTGCTTTTAAAATTGCTCATAGATTATCATCGACTAGCAGAGGTGATTATGAAAAGCATATCGAAGAGTTTAAAGGAATAGAAAAGGAATTTATCATTCAATTTTTAGCTTCTTTAGATGAAAGTATTAAGCCCGATATTGCCATTTTCGGTCATAGACATTTAAAAACGGATCTTCTAATAAATGATATTAGATATATAAATTTAGGTACTTGGCTACTAGAACCTAACTACGCACAATTTGATGGTAGCAATGTTTTATTAAAAACTTTTTTTAAATAATAGATAATCAAAATCATCCAAATAAATTGAATTAATTAGATACCCAATAAGTATGAGTATGAAACTGAGAAATGATGTTTCTAATCCTGAAATAAGTTTATATAAAAAATTTTAAGTGAGTATTTAGTTTTGTTTATAGGCATCTATTCTCTGTGTCTAATTATAAATATTATTAACGAAGCATTTAATTAAATCATTTTGTTTAAATTTAATAAATTTGTTTACTAAATAAATTTTTTGTGATCAAAATTGATTATATAATTAATAAAAAATTAAAATTAAGCCTGTGGATACTTCTGATAAGTGTTTTAGTATTTACTATTAATCATACATTTTATCCACTTTATCAGTCAATAAATAAAAATAATTTATCAAAAAAAGTTGAAAAACAATGGAATGAACTAAAAAGTTTTGTAAATGATACTGCTATCATTAAATTAATAATCAATAATGATTGGAGTAGTCTACAACAGGAGTTAGAAAATATTAATAATATAAAGGCTGGTGTTTGGATATATGATGCAGACAGTTTGATCTATTGGTCTACTAATGACTTTATAATTAATAATTTAACAGCGCAGCAATGGGTAGCTGAGAGTGAGAGGGGTATTTTTTTATGTTACAGCCAAGAGTTTGAAAATTATAAATTGATTTTGAGCTGGCAATTACAAGAAAGTTATCCAATTAAAAATAATTATTTAACAAATAAGATAAATAAAAAAATAGACCCATTAGCAGCTTTTGAATTAAAAATAAATAATAAAAATAATAATGTTTTAGAAAATTTAGAATTTATTCCTCGGGATATTCAGCCTACTAAAACTCAAAATTTCATTGCATTATTAAGTTTTATTTTGTTTTTATTTGGTTTGTATCTTTTGATTTCTGCATTGATAAATAAATGGAAAGCTAGTAATAAAATCTTTGTCCTTTTAATTTTAATATTAACGATTATCGGGTTATTATGGATACTTACTAATTTTTTATCTACCAAATATTATGTTTTTAATCCTTCATTTTTTGCATTATCTCTTATTTTTAACAATATAGGTAAAACATTTTTATTAGTGTGGCTAGCTGCTCTAATTATCAAGATTGCTATCAAGCTATTACCTAATGATTACAAAAGGCTTTTCTGTTTTGTAACCTCAATATTTTTCTCTGGTAATATTTTTATCTGGCTATCTCGCATATTCAATGCAACTGAATTTCCCTATAGCTATTATGAATGGATATCTACAAAAGTGGATATTATATTTGTAATAATTTTAGCTATATCCCTACTGGTCATATGGACATGGTCGATCAGATTGATGCTAACTCACAAACCACCCAAAAAAATAGTTTATAGTGGTTTTGCTTTTTATACAATTTTTTTGATTTTTTTATTAAAAAATCAAAATTTTTATCTTATTATCTCGATGTTAGGGATCTTACTTTGGCTGATAATGTACCTATTATCATCTATGAATAAGAAGTCGTTTAGGCGCTATTTTATTTATATTTTTAGTGGTATGATAGTAGCTATTAGTAGTTTTTTATTTATGCGAGTGCATCATCAGAGTTTTTCGAATTATTTACTCTTAAATGCTGTAAAAATAAGCTCTGAGCGAGATTTGATACTAGAAAATCACTTAAATGAACTCCAAACTGAAATATCTGCTGATAGATTTTTAGTGAATTATGCTAATAGCTTCGATACCAGTATGCAATGGCTGACACATATAAAAAATCACTACTTATCCTCATTTCAAGATCAGTATGATATCATAGGTTTCATCTGTAGTAGTCATGATAAATTTTTAAATAATAATTTAGAAATCAATTGCTGGCAATATTATGATAGCATAGTGGAGTATTCGCAAGCACAGCACATATCAGATAATTTATATTTCATTACTAATGCCAATATTACTTACTATTTATACAAAATCATGCTTCATAGTGAGCTACCACACCAATTATATTTAGAACTTTACAAAAAGAAACCTTTTAGACCAGAAGGATATTTAGAATTATTAGTAAATATAGAGGAAGAGCAATTACTCCCTGGACAGCTAGATTATGCTACATACTATAATAATACATTAATGCAGAGCTATGGTAATACAATTTTTCCTTTACAAGTAGATAATGAAATAGATGCAGCTCCTATTGGCAAATTATTTAAATATCATGATAAATACGCCATCAAAAGCGAAATAGACAATAATAGATTTATTGTGTTAGTGTCTAATCACACTTTACCAAATTGGTTGAGTATCTTTTCATTTTTTATTATAATAATTCTATTGCTTTATTTAATTTATTACATATTAATAAAAGGTATTAACATTAAAAAGATTTTTAGAAGTTATGCGGGTAGATTACAAATCACATTGATCAGTATTATTACTATTGTCATTTTGGTAGCAGGTATTTTGTCTGTCAAATATATACAAAACACATACTCACGGCAATTAGAAAAACAATGTTTTGAGCGCAATTATGGATTGTACTTATCATTACAAGACGAAATCGTAAAAAATAATATAAAAATCAACTCGACCAGCATAGATTCACTGTTATGGAAATATAAATACTCTTACTTTTCGGATTTACATTTTTATAATACAGATGGCACTTTATTATCAACGACACAATTTGCATTGTTTAACGATCATTTGTTAACAACATTGATAAATCCAGATGTTTATTGGACAAACAAATGGAAAAAGTATTGGTATTACTCAAATAAAGAAAAAATAAGTGAGTTTGAATATCGCAATACATATATGCCAGTATTTAGAGGTAATAATATAATAGGCATATTGTCTATACCTATGTTTAGCCAGATCACAGAATTACGGGGAGAATTGAGTGAGCTAATAGGTGCTTTTATAAATATTTATGCCATTTTACTCTTGATTTCTCTAATTTTTACTTTTTTAATAACACAATATATAAATAGACCCTTGCAATTAATAAGTAAAAGGCTAAAATCACTAAATTTATCTAAACAAAATGAAAAAATAGAATACAAAAGTAATGATGAGATAGGACAATTAGTAAAGCAATATAATCAAATGATAGATGAATTAGCTGAAAAAGCTGAAAAGCTGGCTCAGAACGAAAGAGAAATAGCTTGGAGAGAAATGGCAAAACAAGTAGCTCATGAAATAAAAAATCCTCTTACACCTATGAAGCTAAGTGTTCAATTTTTGCAAAGAATATGGAAGCAAGATAAAAAAAGATTTGAACAAGATATCGAAAAATACTTAACAACACTTCTAGAACAAATAGAACAATTATCTGAAATAGCAACAGCATTTTCTCAATTTAATAAAATGCCAGAACCATTAAGCAAGGAAGTAAATCTCATAACACTTTTACAAAATTTAGCTGCCCTGTTTCATAGTACAGATTATGATATTAATATTCATTTAGAATCTGATAAATTGACAGTAATAGGAGATGAGAGTAGACTAAATAGAGCTTTTACTAATATATTGCAAAATGCCGTGCAAGCTCTATCAAATGAAAGACGCGGAGAGATAAACATTTATGCTAAATCAGATAATAATAATGCTATAATTATAATTTCTGATAATGGTATCGGAATCGCCAATGAGATGCTAGAAAATATATTTGAACCCAATTTCACTACTAAATCATCTGGTACCGGACTAGGCTTAGCAATAGTAAAGCATATAATCGAAGACTTAAATGGTAAAATATTGGTAGAAAGTCTTTTAGGTGAGGGGACAAAATTTACGATTATCCTGCCATTGTGTTATTAGATGATAAAAAACATGTTGCAATTATAAAATAATTGGCTAGGCTAAAAAATAAATTATTATCTTTGATAAAAAAATGAGTGAACCAAATATAAAAACAAAATCACTTCCTAAAATTTTTGTATTAGATACATCTGTCATCTTGTATAATCATGAAGCTATTTATAGCTTTGATGACAATTTTATTGCTATTCCCATAACAGTATTAGAGGAATTAGATAATTTCAAAAAAGGAAATGAATTAATTAATTTCGAAGCTCGTGAATTTATAAGAATCTTAGATCAGATATCATATAATCATTCAATTAATGAATGGATACAGTTTAGAGAAAATGGGGCCTCTGTTAGAGTCATATTAGATGAAGGATCCGACCCTGATGCTAATAAAATTTTTGGTGGCCACAAGCCAGATCATAGAATTTTAAATGTAGCTATAAAGCTATCAAAAGAATTTCCTGATCGTAAAGTGATTTTGGTGTCTAAAGATATAAATCTTAGATTAAAAGCAAGAGCTCTGAATATAATGGCCGAAGATTATGAAACAGGTAAAATAAAAGATTTAGAAAAATTATATACTGGCAAAACTACATTAGAAATTGATGACAAATCTATAATAGATCTGATGTATAAACAAGGCTTTGTGGAACCAAATGAAATAGGCATCACTGATCCTGTCCCTAATCATTATTTTATCTTAAAATATAATAGCAACTCCGTATTAGGTTATTATAATCCATTAACACAAGTAATAGAGAAAATTGTCAAAAAACCAGCAGCACGTATTTATCCACGAAATGCAGAGCAGGTATTTTCTATTCATTCTATTGTCTCGCCTAATATTAAATTAGTTACATTGCAAGGTGTTGCTGGTACAGGTAAAACTTTATTAGCTTTAGCCGGCGCTTTAGAAACTAAAGATGATTTCAAACAAATATATTTAGCTAGACCTATCGTACCACTTAGTAATAAAGACATTGGATTTTTGCCAGGAGATATAAAAAGTAAAATAAATCCTTATATGGAGCCACTATATGATAATCTGCGTTTCATAAAATCTCAAAATAATAACTATGCTTTTCAGCAAAATATAGATAAGATGCTCGAAGAAGATAATCTAGTAATAGCCCCGTTAGCATATATTCGAGGTCGTAGTATCTCACATGTATGCTTCATAGTAGATGAAGCTCAGAATTTAACACCTCATGAGGTAAAAACTATCATCACTAGAGCAGGAGAAGGTACTAAAATTATATTTACTGGCGATATTAGACAAATAGATACCCCTTATTTAGATGCTCGAAGTAATGGATTATCATACCTCATAGATCGTCTAAAAGGACATCCCATTTATGCTCATGTAACCTTAGAAAAAGGCGAAAGAAGTGAATTAGCAAATATAGCAAATGAATTATTATGAATATAAAAATTGTAGATCTCGGTAATAAGCGATTCGATGACGCTTACCAGTATCAATTAAAAAAAGTTGATGAAGTTTTCAATAAGAAAAATGAACCTGATTTTATTGGTTATTTAATATTACTTGAGCACCCACATGTTTATACCCTTGGAAAACATGGTAAAGAAGATAATTTGCTCATTTCACCTCAATTATTAGAAAAGATTAATGCGGAATTAGTAAAAACTGATAGAGGGGGTGACATTACTTATCATGGACCAGGACAGATTGTTGGTTATCCGATAATCGATCTGATGAAACTAAAAATAGGACCCAAACAGTATGTTTATAATGTCGAAGAAGTGATAATTAATGTATTAGATAAATATGGAATAAAGGGAGATAGAATGAGCGGCTCTATAGGTGTATGGCTAGATCCTAATACACCAAAGGCTAGAAAAATCTGCTCTATCGGTATTCGAATTACTAGAAATATTACTATGCATGGCTTTGCATTTAATGTAAATACAGATCTAAAATACTTTTCATATATAAATCCATGTGGTATTACTGGCAAAGGAGTAACATCTATAGCTAAAGAATTAGGGTATGAGGTAGATATAAATGAAGTAAAAAAATATATTTTAGATATTTTTTCTGAAATTTTTAAAGTCGAAATTCAAAATTTATAATATTTTTGGGACTTTTTTTTTAAAAAAAATAAATATCTTTAATATATCAATTCATTTATTAATGTTATATACTCATTAATACTCTTATGCAAATTATCTATTTTATCATATAATTGTAATTCTTTTGCAAAAAATGCACGTACATTATCTCCTAATGTGATATTTATTTCACCTTGAAAAATTATTTCAATAAATGGTATGATATTCTCATCAATTTCATTTGTGATTATTAAGCATTTAATTTTTTTAATATCCATTTGCAAAACTCCAGCATATAAACCTATCGGTGGTACTATTTTTTCTATTTCATCAGTTTTGATTTTTATTTTTGTCAATTTATTGTCTAATGGGTTTATTTCAGTTACAACACCGAAAAAGGGAAAATGAGATTGTAAGTAAGCATTAGCTTTTTGTATCAATCCTTGGCTTAGAGCTTGTCTGATTCTAGTAGATGATACAGTCTCTTTTTCTATCTCTTGTTGTGGTATCTCCTCTACTTGAAATCCAAAATATTGTTGTAATTCATATAAATATTCATAGTCACCTTGTTTGTCGTAGCCGAAATGATGATTAAAACCAACTACTATGACTCTAGCGTGCAATTTATTTACTAAAAAATTTCTAACGAATTGCTCAGCGGTAATTTTAGAAAATTCATTAGTAAAATGTATTATAAATAGATGATTCAATTTAGTCTCTTGTAATAGATGTATTTTTTCATTTTGAGTGCAGATCATTTTTAAATTTTTACCTAAGGTATCAGGATATAATACTTTGCGAGGATGAGGATAAAAAGTTATCAGTACAGACTCACCATTTACTTTTTGACTTAATATATTTAATCTTTTCAATATAGCTCTGTGTCCAGCATGCACACCATCAAAAGTGCCAATCGTTACAACAGGATTAGATATTTCAAAATCTTCATCAAAGCTATAATATATATGCATTTTTATTTTTTTAAAAAAAAATACTTACTCATTTATTTAGCATTTACTTTTTTTTTAATTATTTTGGTTCTATTCAATAAATTGTGTAAAGTAAGCAACTTTTTCCAAAGATGTTATCATATCATATTCTTCTAGATATACGTTGGATGGCACTTTTAAAGGCATAGTAGTGAAATTTAATAATCCTTTAATGCCTGCCTTAATTAAAATATCAGCTACTTCGTTAGCTACATTTGTTGGGACTGTCAATATAGCAATATTTATATTTAACTTTTTTATTTGTTCTTCTGCTTCATTGATAGAATAACAAGGTATACCACAACACATTTTATTAATTTTATCCTGGTCATTGTCAAAGCAAGCTATTATTTGCAAATATTTATTTTTATTTTTTAAATAATTGAGCATTGCACGTCCCAAATTACCAACACCTACTAGAGTAACATATTGTACTGTGTTACCATCTATTATAGAATTTATCTTTTCTATTAATTGTTTAACTTCATAACCCCTTCTAAGTGTACCGCTATGTCCTATTAACATCATATCCCTTCTTACTTGTTCGGGAGTTATATGAATCAGATTAGCTAATTCATGTGAATAGATATAATCTTTTTGTTGAAAATTTAGGTTTATCAATACCCTTCTATATTTACTTAAACGTTCTATTGTTTTTTCTGGTAATATCATATTAGTGAAATTTATAATTAATAAAAAAGACTTTTAATTATCAATAAAATTTTTAGTTTTATTATCTTCTATTTTAGGTAAAATAATGGTAAATTCTGTGTATTCATTAACTTTGCTCTCTACCTCTATAGTTCCATTATACAATTCTATCATTTTTTTTACGATAGAAAGTCCCAGTCCAGTACCAGATAAACGACGAGATTTAGCATCTACTGTTCTATAGAATTCATCAAAAATATGTGGTAAATCATTTTCATTGATACCAATACCTGTATCTTTTATTTTTATTATTATATTATTATCATTTTCTTCGCCTTTTATTATTATTTTACCGTTATTTTTATTGTATTTTATTGCATTATTTATTAAATTATTAAATAATATTTCCATTTCATTTTTACTAGCAAAAATATTTAATGGACTTTTTATATCTATATCGAAAGTTATAGATTTTTGAATAGCTAATGGTCGTTGACTATCAATAGAAAACATGATAATTTCTTTTAATGATAACAATTCTTTTTCTCCTATAGTGCTTTCGGCTTGCAAATTAGTGAAGTCTAGAAGATCCATTATCAGAGTTCTCATTTCTTCTAATTTATTAAGCATTTTGTCTATTAATTCCATATAATTATCTATATTATCACCTAATTGCTTTTCTTTTATCATATAAATATATCCTTCTAGGGTAGTTATGGGGGTTTTGAGCTCATGCGACAAAATAGAAAGAAATTTGAAGCGTATTTTTCTAGCTTCTTTATCCATATCTTTTATTATACTATTTAGATATATTTGTTTGCTAGCTATCTCGATAGCATTTTTTAGTTCCTGTGGAGTAAAAGGTTTGGGAATGAAATCAAAAGCTCCATGTTTAGTAGCTTCTAATGCTATATCTAATGAGGCAAAGGAAGTAATGATTAGTATTTTAGTATCAGGATAATGCTCATTTAGATAAGGCATAATATCGATACCTTGCATTCCTGGCAATTTATTATCTAATAATATAATATCCATGTGAGTATCAGACAAAATTTCTAAAGCCCTCTCAGCACTCTCTGCTTCATATAGCGATAATTTGATAGGTTCATCTAAAAATGGAAAATCTATCCGATGTTTTTCTAATGCTCTTTTTATTGCCATTCTAATGCCTTCTTCGTCATCTACTATTAAAATATTGTATATCATAACCTTTATTTTTTATTTGTTAATAATTGTTGGATTATTTTATTTAATACCTCAGGCCTGATACCTTTTTCACAATATTTATCTATAGGCATTAATTCTGGCGAATTATCAAATTCATTAGAAAGTGAATACCCTGTTTCATTAGTGATAGCAGTAAGTAATATAATAGGTATGTCTGGATAGTTTGATTTGATTTTTCGAGCTAATTGTAGTCCACTATCTTCCTCTTCCATCATCAAATCTATGATAGCAAGATCAAATTTTAAATCTTTCAGACGACTTTCAGCTGATCTTTGCGAAGGTAAATATATTGTATTATAACCAAATTTATTTAGATAAAATAACATTTGATCAGAAAAATCGGGATCATCATCTACTAATAAAATTTTTATTTTTTCCATAATTTTTATTTTTTTTTTAAAACTACTTAATGATATCATATTTTTGGCTTTAATAATATTTTATTTTTTATATAAAATTATTAATTTTTACTTTGAGGTATAAAGATATAAAATTTAGTATATGTAGGCCCTTTAGACGGATCAGCATTGCTTTCCACTTCTATTTTGCCCCTATGCATTTTAATGATTCCATAAACGGTAGCCAAACCCAACCCCGTCCCTTTGCCCACGGGTTTAGTTGTAAAAAATGGTTCAAAAATTTTTGATAAATCACTATCGGGTACCCCAACACCATTATCATATACTGAGATTGCCAAATAGTTATCTTTAGTCTGAGCTTCTAATATGATTTCACCTTTTTTATTGCCAATAGCATCTATTGAATTTTGAATAAGATTAGTAATGGCTTGTAGCATTTGTTCTATGTCTATATATCCTTCGAGATCTGGCGGATCAACTTTGGTTTTTACTGTAATATGTTCAGGTATTATAACAGAATTAATAGCTTTATCAAATAGATTTTGTATATTTATTTTTTCATAAACAACTTGATTTTTTCTAGCAAAATTAAGTAATCCTTTAACAATTTGCCTACATCTCTCGGCTTGCGAGACTATCATTTCTAGATCTTTTCTTTTAGGGTCATCGGGCGGACATTCTTCATAAAGAATATTTGCGTACATTATTATAACACCGAGGGGATTATTGAGTTCATGAGCTATGCCAGCACTTAATTGTCCCATAGTTGCTAATTTTTCAGTTTTTTTCAGAGCTTCCTGGGCATCTCGCAATTCTTTGTTTGAGATATTTAATTCTTCTAATAGGCTATGCAATCTGTCTATAGTATATGGAAGGCACATCTCGGTTTCAGCTATACCTTTTATTATCGCTATAGCATGCTCTCTACAAGTATTGTATCCACAAGCACCACAATTGAGTTCATCTTCGGGAGTAGATTTACCTAATTCAATTAAAACAGATCTGATTTCCTCTTCACTTGGTATTAAATCTTCAATAGGGGAGGGATAATATTCTACAGATAAATCAAGTGTTTCCATCCAATAGTTTAAATTATTTTCCCATTCTTCCCAATCAATATTTTTTAATTTTCTTTTAACATAATTAGTAACGAAAGCCTCCTTAGCAAATCTATTACTCAAAGAAGTAGTTCCTGGCCCCATTATGCAGCCATCACAACACAAAAGTTCAAGGTTTTCTTTGCCCCAAGTTTTTGAATAAAATTCTTTCAGAGCTTCTTGAAAATCTTCTCTGCCTTCAGCAGCTATTATATTACTTTTATAGAGTTTATCATCAATGTCTACAGCTTGTATCAGCCCTCTAGATACAGGAAATATGGCTCCTAAACCTCCATAAGGAGGGTCGAAAGTTGAAGGTTCTATATTTTCTATTTCAATATTATGTTTTTGAATTAAACTTCTAAGTTCACGATAAGTAATTTTGAAATCCACCTCTTCCCAATCATCTTTTTTGGCGATACAAGGTCCTATAAAAATAGTTTTAATATTATAGTCAAACATATTTTTTACTACTCTATTCATTGCATTCATAGGCGAGCATACAGGTAATAAATTTTCTGTCAGTTCAGGATAATATTTTTTAACAAATTTCACTATTGCAGGGCAATCTGAAGTGATATATTGCATATCTGGATTAGCTTTTATTAGTTTTTTAAATGTATGAGCTACTAAGTCGGCACCGAAAGCCACTTCGTAAATATAGTCAAAACCAAGTTTTCTTAATAAACCTACAAAATTATTATGAGTTTTGAAATCAGAAAATTCGGATGGGAAGCTTGGCGCTACTAATGCAGCTACTTTTTCATTTGTTTGTAAAAGCTCATCGACCTCATCAGAGTGCTTTACAAAATCTTTGGCGCCTTGACTACAAACTTTTATGCAGTTGCCACAGGTAATGCACCTATCTGGTAAAATATCAGCTTGCCCGTTAAATATCCTTATAGCTTTAGCTGGACATTCTCTAACACAAGTATAACAAACCTTGCATCTATTTTGTACTGTAAAAACTAATTGATGATATTCTAATTTTCTTGTTTCCATAATTTCTCTTGAATTATTAAATCTTCATTAATATTATAAATTTGGGTGAGCAAGGGATTTCTTGAGGATAAACTTTTATTTGTAGTTTTAAATATTTCGAAAGTTTTGCCTCCACCATTAATGCATCCATTAGCACAGCTCCAGCATCCTATTAATGCTAAATTTGTTTTTAAAAATTCATGATCAAAAAAATTTGCAATCTCACTTATTGTATTAATGCTTATTAAAGAATAATTTTTATTTTTTAATCTAAAATTATACTTTTTATTTTCATTTTTTCCTGTTAAAAAACTATTAATTTTTGAGGGTTTATCTATTTGTATATTGGTTTCATCTAAAATTAATTTTAATAAATTATACATTGATATATCAGCATACAGTCCGCCGATAGAATATGAATAGTTTTTTTTAGCTTTGATGTTAGGAATCAAATTTTTTAATTGTTCTAATGTATAGCCATTTCGCAATAAATATTTTAAAAAATCTCTTACATTAGCAACATAAATTTTGTGCTCAGTATTACTATAATTTTGAAAAATATCATTTTTGTAAGCCGAACAATTAGTGAGTATCAGGATAGGATTACTTTTATTAGTCAATCTAATTGCAGCCTGCATTGGGGAAGCTAAAGGACTGATAAATTCAATTAATTCTGGATATTTTTGTTTAATATATTCTATACTGACAGGACATAAATTAGAAATGATAGGGTGTTTTCTATCTTTTAAAAGTTGAAAATCTAAATATAATTTAGCATCTATTAATTCTCCTAAATTAATTAATTTTTTAAAACCTAAGAATTGACATAAATAATTAAATGATAAAATAGGATTTTTTGTAAAATTACTATTAATCTGAGACATCAAGTTGTAAACAGCAGCAGAGTCAAATATTAAGGTAGTATTTTGTGGATCTATCTCCACATTATCAATGTATGATTTTTCATATAAAGCACTAGTAGGACAATGATAAGAGCATTGTCCACAGTAGTAACAATTAGATAAATTTATAGGTTTATCCAAAGAAGAAATAATAGTTTTTTTAGTACCAATAAAAGCATGATTAAATACATTGCAATGCATCATTTCATTACAAATTTTAACACAAATACCACAAGAGATGCATTTATTTATATTTTTAGCTATCACAGGACTAGATATATCTTTTTCCTTGGAATCGGTAATCACATGTCTCCAAATAATTTCGTTTACACCATATTGATATGCATAATTTAATAAACTGCAATTAATAGCCTTAGGACATGTATTACATTCTAATGAATGTTGTGACAAGATTAATTCTAATATATTCTTACGAATATTTATTAGCTTCGGAGTATGAGTGTAAACCTGCAGTGGTGTGTTTACATCAACAGTACAAGCTTGAATAGGATTATTAAATCCATCAATTTCTACCATGCACAATCTGCAAGCATAATTTGGGGAGTAATTTTCTAAATAGCAAAGATGTGGAATATCATAGCCTAAAGAAAGTAAAGCATTTAGTAGATTTTCCCCTAGATCTACTTTGTATTTTTGATTATTTACTGTAATATTAATTTTCATTTTTTTAAATTTATAGCTGAAAACTTACAAACTTTTTCACATAAACCGCAGCCTACACATTTACCATCTAAAATAACAAATAGATTTATTCGTTTTTCTATTATAGCATTTACAGGGCATTCTACTATACAAAGTCCACATCCAGTACATGCATCTTCATCTATAATATAATTTCTCAATCCTACACATTGATAAGAACGACAATATTTATCAAATATATGCTCTTCGATTTCATCTTTGAAAAAATTATATGCTGATATGAATGTTTGCGAAAGACTTTTGCCTAATGCACATAGTGAAGATTCAGTAACAGTACGATCTAATTTATTAAATGATAAAATAGTTTTTAATCTATATAAAGGAAAATGGGGAATTTGGGGATTATTAGCTAATGATAGATAACTAATCAGCTCAGACCATACCCTAGATCCATATAAGCATGGTATACATTTACCACAACTTTGCTCTGTAAGTATTTCTGATATATGTTGTAAAAGTTTAACGATACATTGCTCTTCTGAAAAAGTAAAAATAGTAGATGTACCTAAATAATTAGTTTGTTTTTCTAAATCATAAAGAGATTTATCCAAGTTATCTAGATCAAAAAATCTCCCAGTAACTCCTCCAATGTGAAAGCCTTTTATTTTATTTGAATTATTAAGTCCACCACCTATTTTGTTTATTACCTCATCTATACTGATATCCATAGATATTTCGTAAACGCCATAATTATTTATTTCTCCACATAGAGTTACTACTTTAGTCCCTTGCTTCGAAATGGGGGCGTAGATTTCAAGAGATTTATCAGTTTTTATTATTTGAGAAATATTTGCTATAGTCTCTACGTTATGAACTAAAGTGGGCTGTCCCCACAAACCTAAACTAGTGGGATATGGCGGTTTATTAGTAGGAAAAGGCATTTGAGATTCTAATAAATGTATAAGGGCAGTCTCTTCACCTGTAATTAACATACCAGGTGTCAACATTACATCAATAGATAAAGAATTACCAGTATTTAAAATATCATCACCTAATAGACCTAAATCTTTGGCTTGGCTGATCAATTTACTAAAAGCTTCATAAACATCTAGATAGTCTTGATGAATAGCTATTATGGCGTTATTAATATGCAAAGCATAGCAAGTGGTTATTATACCTTCTAGAATCATTGTAGGATAATATCGAAGTAAAAAATAATTACTTAGACTACTAGGTCCGAATTCGTTAGCATTTATTATTAAATATTTTTTTTCTGCTAATTGCTCATCTATAGCTTGCCACTTGATTTCTATAGGTAGAGTACCTGAACCTCTACCGATAAGCTTACTCTTAAAAATTAAATCTTTTACTTCTACACTACTTTTTTTATTATATAGAGAGACGATGAAATCAATATTTGTATTGTCTAAAATTGTATTGTCTATTATCCAATCATCTCCAGAAAAAGAATTTGTCAAAAAGGGCACTATCTTGTCATACCAAGGCATTTGAGTTATTATAGGGATATGGGGCCAGCTTTCTCCATAATCATCTAATTGTATCCAAGGTTTCAAACTAGTTATATCAAGATTTACAACACATTCTATTATCCATGGTATTAACTCAGGTTCTAAATTTCTGAAACATAAAGTACGCTTGAGTGGATGTTTTATCCATACTAAGGGTTCGGCATACAAAAATCCTTTTAATCCAGTATTAGGAAAAGTTTCTATTATAATAGCATCATCATTAGGCGATAAATCTGTACTATGATTTTTTAAAATAAAATGTTTATCTTGAGAGAGCAGAGACAATAACTCTTTTTCCCATATATTTTGCAATTCTAATGAGGTGATAGCATAGCCTAACTGAAGCTTTATAGTGCTCATTTTTTTATAATTTTTTCTTTAATATTATTCAAGATTTTATAAAAAGCTGAATTTATATTTAATTCTATTTGATCTGTATGGCATTTGCCATTACATTTATGAAATTTTATAATTGGTTTTTCTGACTCATTTCTAAATTGGTAATTAACTTCATTTAAAAAATTTTTACCATATTTTAGGTAGCAATTCCACCCTCTACACATAACTATGTCATAATTGATATCGGATATTAATAAATCAGGGAAGCAAGTAACCACAAAAGCATAAATCTCCGATGCAGGCTGTTTAAAATAAATTTCTAATTCATCAAAATGGGATTTAGAGAGTGCATATGGCTCTAACATTATTTTAGCACAAAAATCTATGAGAGAATTAGGATATACGTGCCATACTTCCTTAAATAATTCATTTATGGTAAAAGGTAAAATTATTCTCATATTGTTTATCAAATAACATTGTTACAAAATTAACAAATAAATTTGAAATAATAATACTATTTTAAATGTAAAAATATTTATAAATAAGCAGAAATAAACTATGTAAAAGAAAAAAGTTTAAAAATCATAAATAACAAAACAAATATACAATAAATCTTATTTGAAATTCCATTTTTTGAATAACTATATATTTATTTATCCGATCAATGATGTAAATTATCAATTACAGATTAGATCTTAATAAATCTAAGTATTTAAATAATTTTTTATATTAATTTTAAATTTTAATTTTGCATAATTAACTTACGAATATATTAAGGGAAAATGAAATATTCAAAAAAAATCAAATCTACAGATATCATTATAGACGAAAAAAAACAATTTATCAATAAATATAACTTTGTCATTATTCCTATATTATTAATATTTTTAAGCTTTTCACTTAGTAATTGTAAAATAAAAGATACTAATAAAACTTTGCAAGCCTCAGTAGAGATACAAAATCTTTTATTAGATGCACAAAAATGTTTACTACTAAATGAGTTAGATCAAGCAAAAGAGATATTATTTGACATTATCAGTAAAGATCCTAAGCAAGATGTTGCTTATTATCTACTTAGTAAATATTATGAGCTAAACAATAAATGGGATAGCGCAAATAAATATATCGATATTGCTATCAAATTATCACCAGAAAATGTTTATTATTTAGAACTAAGTGCCAATATACTGGTTAAATTAAGAAAATACCGAGAAGCTGCACAGCGATATGAGATATTAATATCTAAGAATCCTAAAATATTAGATTATTATTTAAATGTTGCACAAATGTATTTAATAGCTTTTATGCCAAATAATGCCTTAGAAATCTTTACGAAATTAGAATCGCAGCATGGCTTTATACCGGAAATAGGTTTTTATAAATATCAAATATACTCATTGCTAGGTAAGAGTGATGAAGCTCTAGATGAGCTATGGAGATGTATACAATATGATCCGTCTAATTTGGATTACAAAAAAGAATATTCCTCATTTGCAATAGAAAAAGGTAAAATAACAGCTCTCTACCGTTTAGTGCAATGGTATAAACAACGTGATAGTACCGATGGGTATGCAGCGCTATTCGCTGCTAATTATTATTTTGCAATTAATAAAGTAGAAGAGTTAAAAAAAGAATTGTTAATAGCTATCAAGGACCCAAGAGTCGATTTTCAAGACAAACTGCAAGTGATATTAACAAGCATAGAAAACCCCAATATAGATGAACAATTTATACAACAATTATTTTATCATTTAGAAGATTTACATAGCGATAAAGCCGAAACTTTTAATATCATAGGTTTTTATTATCAAGCACAAAACATTTTAGACACTGCTATTGTTTATTTCAAAAAAGCTCTTGAGTTAGACTCTACTAATGACGCGACATATAGAAATCTCATTATGTCTTATGAAGCTAAAAATGATTATGATAGTATGCTATTTTATGCTAATAAAGCGCTTAATTTTTACCCTGATATAGGCGAATTTTACTTTTATGCAGGTTATGCTGCCTTTATGCAGAAAAAATTTGAAAAGTGCATTCCACATTTAGAAAACGCACTCAGCTATATACCTTCTAAGAATAAAGAATTGCAAAATATTATTATAGAATTACTAGCTAACGCTTACTATGAAACAGGAGAATATGCCAAAGCATTCGATTATTTCGAAAAAGCAATAAAAGCTAATCCAGCGAATCTCGTACTCAAAAATAATTATGCATATTTTTTGGCTCAACAAGATACTATGATGGATAAAGCATTAAATTTAATAGATGAGGTTTTACTAACAGAACCTACTAGATTTTCTTTTATTGATACTAAGGCTTGGATTTTATTTAAAATGAAAAATTATGATGAAGCAAAAAAATGGATAGATAAAGCTTTGATGTATAATGATTCGGATCCAGAAATTTTAGAACATGCAGGTGATATTTATTATCATCTAAATCTAATAGATGATGCAGTGCAACTATGGCAAAAATCTAAGGAAAATGGAAATAACTCTGAGATAATCAATAAAAAAATAAATGATAAAAAATATTATGCGTTTTAAATTTATTTTATCTATTTTGATAGTTTCTCTTGTTTTTTTTAGTTGCAAAACTTCTAAATCACCTCAGCAATACTCTCAGGATAGTAAATTTATATCTATAGAGTCAAAAGACACCTTTGTATTAGTAAATAATACTAGTTATAATAATATATCTTTAAAAACTAATGGTATTTTTAATTATGAAAATAAAGAAATCAACTTCAATGCAAATATCATCATAATACACGATAGTTTAGTATGGATGAGTGCCTCAGTTTTGCCGGGAATAGAGATATTTAGAATTTTAGTAAATAAAGATAGCATCAAAATTATTAATCGATTTAGTAGAGAATATTACACAGACTCATTTGAAAAAATTTATGAAAAAATTGGTATTTGTATAAATTTTGATGTTGTAGAAGCATTATTGGTAGCTAATGATTTCATTTCTTTTAACCATGAAATTATTCAAAAACACACTGATTCATTATTTACTAACTATACTATATCTAGAAATATTATTATCGGTCCTGATGATAAGAATTGTAATTTATTACAAAATCTAAAAATTTCTAATAATTCCTTAAAGATAGTACAAAATGAACTAAATTATTGGAATAGAGACAATATAAGTATCTCGATTAAATATGAAAAATATGATTTAATAGGTACTATGTTATTGCCTACTAATATTAATATAGAATTAAAATCTTACGAAAATCCATTAATTATAGCTAAGGTGCTCTTTAAACAAATAAAATTAAATCAAAATGTATCTACACCTTTTAATGTACCAAATTGGGGTAAATAATTTTAACAAATAGCCTATAACAAACAACATATAAATCTAAACTTATAACTTTCTAAAATCATTCCCCTTTGCTTTTTATTTTATATTAATTTTTTTAAACATTTCTAATAGCTACGAAATCTTTATCTATTCTTTTGATAGGTATTCTAGGCAATAAAATAGCAATAGATAAAAGGAGTAAGATAATGAAAAAATAATCTCTAACTTTGAATGCAATAGGGTAAGCTATATGTCCTACCATATCGCCTCCATGCATAGGTACAATCCCAAATTGTAACTGTAAAAAAGCTATTATACTACCAAGTAAGAGACCTATGGCTCCACCTCCTAATACAATCATAGCACCTTCTCTCAAAAAAAGTTTTTTTAATTGCGAAATATTCATACCTAGAGCATAAAGTGTTTGTACACGCTTTTGTTTATCTAACAATAATAACCCCAGTGAGCTAATAATATTTAATGAAGCTATCAAAACAATAAACGCTAATAATATAAAAACTATCAAGCGTTCATTTCTTAAGATTTTAAATAAAAGTTCGTCTTGCTCGTGTCTATCTTTTACTATAAATCCTTCAGGCAATAAATTTGCAAGTTCTTTTTTCACTTTATTGATATTTGATTTATCCGAAATGCCTATTTCTATATTAGAAAATTTATTAGCTATTCCAAGTAAATATTGCACTTCATCGATAGGAGCATAAATATAAATATTATCATAATCTTGATTGATAGCAAAGATACCAGAAATCATACATGCTGATTCAGTGAAAAGCGTAGTAGCTGATACCTGAGAAGAACTTTCTTTAATAGAATATATATACAAATACTTCGAATAATCCTTAATATTAACATTCAGATTATGGGCTACTCCACTACCTAAAATTGCTGCTGGGATAGAGTCGTACAAGATTACCTGAGGCTCACCATATAATAAATATGGGGCAATATTTTTTGAATTGTAACCATTAGGATTTATTCCTTTCACTTTAACGACTAACTGCTCATCATCATATCGGGCAAGTGCAGTGGCTTCTAATGTTGGTTCTATAGATGCTATACCATTTATTTGTTTTATATAGTTTAGATCCAACTCATTTAAATCAAATGGTTTGCCATCAGCTTTAGAGATACTAATATCGGGATAAATTACCTCTGTCATAGAGACTATTACATCTTCGAAGCCATTAAATACACAGATTACTATTATGAGTGCAGCTACAGCTATCATTATACCAAAAAAAGTAACATATGTCAAAATATTAATTAAGCTATATGATTTTTTAGATTTCCAAAATCTATAAGCTATCCAATAAGAGAGCAAAGAAGACTTCATTATTTATTTAATATATTGTCAATTTTTTCGATATAATCTAATGAATCATCAATAAAAAATTGTAAATCGGGCATCCATCGAAGTTGGTGTCTGATTTTTTGAACCATTAAATTTTTAATTTGTGGTTTTAGAATTTGTATTTCTTTTAAAACCTCATTTTTATCAGCTATGCCATAAATAGAAAGATATACTTTGGCTAGCTTTAGGTCTGCAGTTACTCGAACTACTGTAACTGTAATCATAGCATCTCCGAACCACTCTTTTGCTTCATTAACAAAAATCTCTGATAAAGCTCTTTTAATTACACTAGCTACGCGTTGTTGCTTGATGGTCTCCATATTAAAGATTTATTATTATTAAAAAAAATTTTTTTTAACAAAATTAATTATACTTATTGAATTAATTATTAGGTTAATAATATTTTAGCAATATCCTTGTTGCATACATAAATCAAAAATATATATTTATGATGATAGTTTCACTACATAGACATTTTTAATTATACTGTTCATAACGATACTTTTGGAAAATTTCTAATTATAAAAATAACTTTGCAGTAATTTTTTTAGTTTTTTTGAGATATCTAATCGCAAAATAAGTAAATATTAAAACAAAAATAATTGAAATAAAATATGGTAGTGAGTTTATAAAATTATTAAGATAAAAAACATAATACATTTTCATTATTAATAAAGTAGCTGCTAATAAAGCTATAAAAGTAGTTGTATATTCTTTAATTAAAACCCTTTTATAATTAAATTGTGTGGAATTTATAATTTTTGAAATATTTTTCATATTAGGAATCCATCTATTAACATTTTGCTTATATTCTAAATATTCATTACCAAATTTTTTTAAAAGAAAATCTTCTTCAGCTAGAACAATGCAATAATAAATAAAAACAAAAAGTGGGAACATAATGAGTAAAAAAATTAATGAGTTTGATAAAAATGCCAAGCCACATATTTCAATTATATTCCCTAGATAAAGTGGATTGCGACATAGTGAAAAAAGTCCATCAGTATGCAATTTGTCAGCATATATATATTTATTTTTACCTGCCCTATTAATGTTGACTAAGCCTATAGTAAAGTATCTAATACCAAGTCCTATAAAAAGCAATATTAATCCTAAAATCAATGGTATAGTAAATGAAGGAAAAATTTTAGGTGATGGAATAAATAAAATAAAATAAAAGAATGGGAAAATATAATTACGATAATGAAAAAATAAGGAACCAATTTTTGTTTTTATTGAAGTTTTTGGATTTATTTGCTTTTTTTCGATGAAATTATCTGTGCTTTTGGTTTTACAATTTTTATTATTTTTTGACATAAAACATTAAATTTTATACAAAAATAATTTATTTAAATAATATAGAGATTATTATATATCTATAAGATCTTTTACCTAATGTTAATTAAATCAATAAAATCAGAGCTGTTTTTGTTATGTGTTATTATTGTTAATATTTAGGTAATAGCAGGAAGCTTATTTTAATAAAAAATAAAGGGAATTGAATAGTTGTAATTAAATGTTTAAGTTTTTCAAGTTTATATGTTAAATAATTTTTATATTTTTACAAAAATTTTAGGCTATGAAAAAAATTGTAGAAAACACCAGCAAATACCTCGCTATGAGTAAGGAAGAGAATAAA
>LFSZ01000103.1 GCA_001512885.1 Rikenellaceae bacterium DTU001 | reverse complement strand
AAACATATATTAGTTTTCCGACTGATCCGTTTCAAGTTTCCAAATCTCCACATCCAACATATCTCAGGTTATAATTTGTGTAATAAAATTTTAGATTGTTACAAAAAAAATAACTATCTTTAATCATTTAGGTTATTTTTTTATCACAAAGTGCTATTTGTAGCTATTAAATTCCATACTTTTCTATGTTCTTTGTGCATTCTTTGAGAACTTTGCGGTTAGTATTTAACTGTCCAATGATAAATGAACTAATATTAACAAATTACTCTTTTTTAATTTTTAACCCATATAAAACGTTATAGAACCGAATTTATTAAAACTATCAATGTATAAAATAGTTGAAAGTTTTTATTACTAATATGATATTTATAAATTAGACTATTTATTAAACTTGTTTCAGTAACTGTCGTGCTGTATCAATAGCTGTGTCTAGTATATTATCATTGCTTAGCATAGAAGCTATAGAAATAATCCTTTCATCGTCAGTTAGATATTTGAATTCGCTATGTGTAATATCTCTATCACTTTTTTTCTCTACTTGTATATGGTAATTGGCTTTGGCAGCTATCTGGGGTAAGTGTGTAATTACAATTACTTGATGATGCATCGACATATCTGATAGCAAGTCTGCCATTTGTGCAGCTATATTTCCCGAAACACCCATATCTATTTCATCAAAGATCAGAGTAGGTAAATAATTTTGAGAAGCAATGATAGATTTTAGTGCTAGCATTAATCTACTCATTTCTCCACCACTTGCCACTCTTTCTAATGCTTCTGGTTCTATCCCCTTATTAGCACTAAATTTTAGTTCAAGTTTATCAAACCCGAAAATTGTTGGTTCATCTAATTTTTCTAATTGTATTATAAATTTACCATCTTGCATACCTAATCTGCTGATAAGTTTTATTATTAGCTTTTCTAACTCAGGAATTGCTTTTTTGCGTTCATTATATAATTTTATTGCAGTATCTCTTAGTTCTGTTTCTATTTGCAAAAGATTGGCTTCTTTTTTTACGATTTTATTTGCTAACTCATCTATGTTTTTAATATCCTTTTTTAAATTTTCTTGTAGCTCTAGCAACTCTTCAGTAGTCTGCACATGATGTTTAAACATTAACTTTTGAAATAAATCTAATCTATTCTCTATTCTTTGTAATTCATCAGGAGAATAATCTAAAGAATCAGCTAGTTCTGAAAGTGACATTGATATATCTTTTATTTCTATTTCTATATTTTCTAAAATATCAATAAACTTTTCAGCTTTTGGTAGGTAAGAACTAATATTTCTCAATTTTTGTATTATTTGAGCAATATTCTGATAAATATTTTGTTCATTTTCATAAAGTAGAGCTGTGGTCTCTTTAATAGTTTGCAAAGTCAATTCAGCATGCGATAGTAATTCATATTGCTGATGCAACTCTTCATATTCATTTTCTTTAATATCTGCATTTTTTAATTCTTCCCATTGAAATTGTTTATAATCATTCTCATGCATCAGTTGTCGCATCATTTCTCTATCTTCTTCAATTTCTTTTTTAAAAAATGTAAAATTTTCGTATAATTTTAAGTATTTAGTAAATAAATCATTCGTATTCGCAAAAGAATCTAAAAGTGTGTATTGAAATTTTTTTGTACCTAAAAGAAGCGTATCAAATTGAGAATGAATATTAATGAGTTGCTCTCCAATGCTTTTTAAAATGGATAAATTTACAGGAGTATCATTTATAAATGCACGAGATCGCCCATTAGGAGAAATTTCTCTGCGAATTATCAATGTATCTTCATATTCTAAATCATTTTGCTCAAAAAAATGTTTAAGGTCCAATTGTTTGATATCAAATACACCTTCTATCACACATTTTTTGCTTTTATCTAGTAAAGCCCCTGAATCAGCTCTTTCACCTAAAAGTAGCTGAATAGCACCCAAAAGAATACTTTTGCCAGAGCCCGTCTCACCAGTGATCACTGTAAAACCATTATAAAAATCTAATGACAAATTGTGAATAAGCAAATAATTTTTTATATCTAGATGTTGTAACATTTCTGATCTTAATGTGTTTATACAAAGTTAATTGAAAAATATATTATAAACCAATAAAAATTTTTATAAAACCATATTATAAGTTATGTTCAACCCTATTAGTTTACATATTTTCTTATAAAATTAGTAAATGTAATCTATAAATAAAATGCTTTTGATAATAGTAAAAACTGACATAACATTTTTTGACACTTACGACAACTTCAAAATATGCACAAAATGCGATATGAGATCTAAAGAATCAATAATTAATAGGATTATTACAAAAATAGTAAGTGCAATTGCAAGTCCGATACTCACCCAACCAAGTATTTTACCAGTATTAGCATAATGAAAATCGGATTGAAAAAATTCATTTGGTGCTGATCGATATGTTTTAATGGCACTATTAGCTTTTATAATAGCAAAAATTGCTAGTATTACTCCTACAATAATAGTAGATACAGTAAAAAATACTGATAAAACGCCTAAAATAAAAGCACATTGTGAATTTGGTAATGATTTTGGATACATTACTTCTGATTCAAAAGATACATTTTCATTCATAATATTTATTTTTTTTAAAATTAGCACACAAACTTAATAATAAATATTTAAATATATAATTTATTAGTTACAAAAATAAATAGATTAGATTTATTAATATTAATAAAAGACTTAAAAAATAGGCTAGCATGAGATATATATAGATGATATAACCCATAATAACAACATTATTTTATTTTTGAATTATTATTTTTTATATTATGTTAAAACGAGTAAGTATACGTAATATCATAGTTTTGTATTTAATAGATAGAGAGTTTATTAATTTTTTTTTAAAAAAAATCCTATGAATGACTAAATGCCTCAAGATTATATATATTTTAATATTTTATCGTTTACCTAAATAGAAGTTAATGTTACATTTTATCAAAATATAAATTTAGATTATTATTACCTAATTGTGTAATAATAAATTATACCTGATATATATCATAATTTACTAATTAACCTTTTAATTATATTAATTTTGACATTGAAATTATAATAATTGAAACTTAACCCCCAAAAAATAAAAATTATGAATATGTTTTGTTTCCAATGTCAAGAAACAGCCAAAGGTATAGGCTGTAGTGTAAATGGTGTATGTGGTAAAGAAGATGATTTGGCTAGACAAATGGACGTTTTGATATATCTATGCAAGGGATTATCTGCACTATCTATAGAATTAGATCAAAAAGATATATCTAATCCGGAGGTCTATCCTTTTATTATAAATAGCCTATTTCAAACTATCACAAATGTAAATTTTGATAAAGCAGCTATCAAAAATAGTATTTACAAAGGTTTGGAACTAAAAAGGAAATTATTAAAATTAGCCAAAAATTGTGATGTGAATATTAGTAAATTACCTGATGCCGCTACTTGGGATGCTAATACTGATGCAGAAATAGAAGCTAAAGAAACAGAAGTAGGTGTATTATCTACAAATGATGAAGATATACGCTCACTGAGAGAGTTAATAGTGTATGGAGTTAAAGGTATATGTGCTTATGCAGAACATGCTCGAAATTTAGGCTTCGAAGATGAAAATATTTATAAATTTATCAAAAAAGCTTTAGCTTCTACACTTGATAATTCATTATCAGTAAATGATTTAATAAATTTAACATTGCAAACTGGCGAATATGGTGTCAAAACTATGGCATTGCTAGATAAAGCAAATACTACTAAATATGGTAATCCTGAAATTACTAAAGTAGATCTTGGAGTTAGAAATAACCCTGGCATCTTAATATCAGGTCATGATTTGCTGGACCTTGAGGAACTATTAATACAAACTGAAGGCAGTGGTATAGATGTTTACACGCATGGAGAAATGCTTCCTGCCCATTATTATCCCTATTTTAAGAAATTTAAACATTTTGCAGGCAATTATGGTAATGCATGGTGGAAACAACGTGAAGAATTCGAAACTTTCAATGGACCAATACTTTTCACTACTAATTGTATAGTGCCACCCTTCGAAAAAGCTACTTACAAAGATAGAATATACACTACTGGCTCTGCAGGTTTAAATGGTGCTAAACATATAGCTGATAGAGAATATGGTAAAATGAAAGATTTTTCTACTATAATAGAACATGCTAAACGTTGCAATCCACCTCAAGCTATAGAACAAGGAGAACTCATAGGTGGCTTTGCTCACAATCAAGTAATAGCATTAGCAGATAAAATAGTAGATGCTGTAAATTCTGGTAAAATCAAAAAATTTGTTGTTATGGCCGGTTGTGATGGTAGAATGAAAAGCAGAGAATATTATACTGAATTTGCTAAGAAGCTACCTACTGATACGGTGATATTGACAGCAGGATGTGCTAAATATCGTTACAATAAATTGAATCTGGGCGACATAGATGGTATACCACGAATATTAGACGCAGGACAATGTAATGATTCATATTCTCTAGTTGTCATTGCTATGAGTCTTAAAGAAGTCTTTAAACTCAATGATATAAATGAATTGCCTATTATTTATAATATTGCTTGGTATGAGCAAAAAGCAGTTACTGTATTGCTGGCATTATTGTATCTAGGTGTTAAAAATATTCACCTCGGTCCTACTTTACCGGCTTTTCTTTCTTCTAACGTAACAAAAATATTGGTAGATAAATTCAATATTAGTAGTATTAGCACTGTTGATGATGATATAAAAATGTTTTTTGCTAATTAATGAAAAAATTATTAAAAATGGAATCAGCATTTTTACCAGAAAAAATATATAAATTAAAAGAAAGCGTAGTTTTTGCCGAGGGATCAGTCGTAAGCAAAATAATTAGTAAAACTAAAGCGGGCAATGTAACGCTATTTGCTTTTGATAAAGATCAATTTCTAAGTGAACATACAGCTCCATTTGATGCAATTGTAATAGTTTTAGATGGTGTTGGTCAAATAATTATTAATAAAAAAGACTATGAATTGAGTGCTATGGAAATGATCATATTGCCTGCTAATGTGCCACACGCCGTATATGGTATAGAAAAGTTTAAAATGCTTTTGATAATGCTAAAAAACTAACATTTAAAACAAAGGTAATTGAATAATCGGAATTAATAAATGTTTAAGTTTTTCAAGTTTATATGTTAAATAATTTTTATATTTTAATAAAAATTATTATTCATGAAAAAAATAGTGGAAAACACCAGTAAATACCTTGCTATGAGTAAGGAAGAGAATAAAGAATTCTTAGACAACCTTTATTCATTAATGAAAAAATTAGAAGCCGATGTAGTCGATTATCAAAGTCTGAAAATACTCAGTGCCCCACCACTATGCCCAGACTGTCGTAGCAATCATATTATTAAAAATGGCTTACAAAATGGAATGCAAAACTATCGCTGCAAAGACTGTGGCAGACAATTTAGAGTTACCACTGGAACTTTTGTCTATAGGTTGCAAAAGAAAGAGAAAATGCTCGATTACATCAGATGTATGATAGCAGGCAAAAGTCTCAGAGCTTGTGCTAAAGAAGTGGGCATCAGTCTACCAACAAGCTTCGCTTGGCGACACAAGATATTGGCAGCTCTACAAAGTTTCGAAGATAATATCAATTTTTTCGGAGTAGTAGAGATGGATGAACTATTGATGGATTATTCCGAAAAAGGCAGAATATACAAAAATGCAGAAGAGCTGAAGCGAGCTAGGAAGCAAAAGCCAAAGAAAGTAGCCGTATTGGCAGCTACTGACAGAGCTGGCAACTTATTATTCAAAAAATTTGAAAGCAAAAAGCTAAGTTCAGAACAGATAGAGCAATTTCTGAAGGCTAAGATGCCAAAGGATGGAGTCATGTGTAGTAGTAATAAAAAAGCATTCAAAAAGGTTAGAAGAAATGTAATCAAGCACAAAGAAATAATAACTAGCCATAGGCAAAAGCGAGGCATATATAGCCTAAGTACTGTCAAGAAAAAGGCTAGTGAATTCACGAATTGGATATATTTCAAATTTAGGGGTGTAGCTACCAAATACCTGCAAAATTACATTATGTGGTATGTAGTGATGGGTAAATACCTCACAGGCAAGACTGTAAGCAATACTGGGCGAATGCTCAATCTCGCATCCTCGGACAGATGGGCGTGGTATCGGTATAGAGAATTAGTAAATAAAACATATGTTAATTGAAACATATGATAGTTTCCCGATTCATTCTTCACTTACCTAATAATATATGTTTTTGTTAAAATTTTAGTTTGTAAATGATTTCTACATTATTAATTGTTACTATTATAAGTTGGAAGTTTTGCATAATTCATAATTATATTATTAAATAATTACTTATGTTTTTGTATGATTTAAATTTAATATTTTATAAAAATAGACATATTACTAAGTACCTATTTTTTTCTTAAATTTGACATTGATTATTAATTATTTAAAAATCAGTTATGGATGAAAAAAATTTATGTCCAGATTATATTTTTATTGATATTATTTACTAGTACATTTTTTATTTTATCATCTCGATGGAGCGAACAAGTTGATTACCGGAGTATAGCACATATTTTTTCATTAATCACTTTTGAAAGATGGGATAATGAAGGCGCACAACATTTTTATTATGCGCCTGTTGTTAACTACAACAACCCTATCGATATGTTTGTAGATATTTATCCTAGAGTTTTTGATAATAAAGGCAATAATTACTATTTGTCGCATCCACCAGGTAGTTTTTTGCTATCTTACAGTATTATTAAATCATTCCATTTACCTATTGATCAAGTAAGTTTACAGAAAATACTTTTTATATACTTTGTTTTTTCTATCATTGGGATTGCTATTTTACTTAATATACTTTTTTCTAAAAAAATAATTCCTATACTAGTTGGTATTTTTGTTTATACCTTTCATCCATTGATATTATATAGCTTTACTTTTTATCATTTTGCTGAAACTATAGGACTTGTTTTTTTTATATGGATTTTAGTTTTTCATTTATTAGTACGAAAAAATCCTAATAATAAATTATATGTTTTCTTACATAATATATTTCTTTTTATTTTTTTACTAATAGATTGGGTAGCTTTTATTTACGCAATATTTTATATTATTTATAGTTTTAAAAAAAAGAATAGAAAAGATGCTTTATTAATAATCATATTAACTATCATAGCATATGCAATTATTTTTATACAATATAGTAGCATTGACGGAGTTCAGCCTTTCATGCATCACATTTGGTTAAGATATATAGATAGAATTGGAATTTTTAGCAGTATTTTTAAAAACAATGGTTTTGGGGTTTTGTTATCAGAGATATTGAGATTAATTTTTAACTGCATTCATAATTTATTAAAAGGTACAGGTATTTTACTATTTTTGGTTATTATACCAATGATAAAAGACAAATCAATTTTTAAAGAAAATCATAATTTAAATTTCATTTTTTATTGGGTATTTTTGCCAATTTTTTTGTTTTCAATATTAGTTTTTTCAGTAGCTCTTACACATTATATTTATACTGCAAAATTTGTTTTATTCATTTGTTTGATTATAGCTTATGTTTTTGATAAATACTTTATAAATATTGAGCAGAAATGGTTTCAAGCTTCTGTTTTATTGATTTTTATTATTACTATTACATGGAGTCTAAATATATATAACCAATTTTATGAATATGATCCTGTACAATTAAAATTAGACAATGAAGCAAAAATATTTTCACAGAAAGCCAATCAATCGGATAGATGTATTTATATTTTAGGTAAAAATCAAAATCCTCATGAATTAGTCTACATTACTTATAAAGCAAAAAGAAACTTAATGCTATTTTATAATTTCGATGATTTTAATAATTGGTATTTAAATAACTTGAATATTGATTGCTATTATATTATATCTAATAATTAAATAATTATTATAATTATATTTTTTTCTCAAAAAATATATATTTTTATGCAAGTTTTCATTTATTTTAATTTTGAAATGTTGCAAATATAAATATTATATCAGTAATAGTGCAAGAAGTAGATGGGTAGAGAATGAAAAAAGGTAAAAAAATAAAAATGGATGAAATGCAGATAGTGAGGAAAGACAAAAAGTCGAATATATTATTTGTTGTTAATTAAAAAATATGTTATTTGTAACTTCAAATTTGCTTTTCACTTTTATTAAGACAAGAGTTTAAATTTAATGGAATGTTTACTAAACCTACTTGTAGTGTACATAGTCAGATTCTATTTAGAAATTTTATTGAGTTTGGTGAAATATTCAGAATTTATAATTTTTTGTTTTTCTGATTATTAAATTTAATGTAAAAAACGTATTCTATTATTTGAAGTATTTTTATTCATGATAGTCCATTTACATGTTTTCCTCAGGGTGCTCATCATTTAATACAAACCATAAATGATCTTTTAGCTCTTTAATGCCATAACCAGTAATTGAAGATATAAATATCGGATTTATTTTGCTTAATTTTTCTTTTAAATAATTTATTTCTGAACTATCTGCGAGGTCTGTCTTAGTAATAGCTACGACACGTTTCTTAGAAAGTAAAGTTGGATTATATTTTTCTAATTCATTTAATAAAATATGATATTCAGATAAATGATCTTTAGATGTAATAGGGATCATAAAAAGTAAAATGCTATTTCTCTCAATATGTCTAAGAAATCTCAATCCCAATCCTTTGCCTTCACTAGCACCTTCTATTATACCTGGTATATCAGCTATAGTAAAGGATTGATAGTCTCTATAAGGAACTACACCGAGTTGAGGTAATAAAGTAGTGAAAGGATAATCAGCAATTTTAGGTTTAGCAGCAGACAATACAGAGAGTAATGTGCTCTTACCTGCATTAGGGAAACCGACTAATCCAACATCTGCTAATAATTTTAATTCAAAAATAAAATTTCCGCTTTTATAATCTTCACCTGGTTGAGCAAATTTGGGTGCTTGCCGAGTAGAGCTTTTAAAAAAGGAGTTTCCTTTACCACCTTTCCCACCTTTTAATAAGATAAATTCTTGTTTATCATCATTTATTTCTGTAATTACCTGTCCGCTTTCAGCTTCTTTTATTACTGTACCAATTGGTACTTCTATAAAAGCATCTTTCCCATCAGCACCAGTTTTTAATTTTCCACTGCCAGATTGACCATTTTCGGCTTTTATTATTTTAGTATATTTTAAATGCAACAAGGTCCATAAGTTTTTATTACCTTTTACAATAATGTGTCCACCTCTTCCACCATCACCTCCATCAGGTCCTCCACGAGGTATATATTTTTCTCTACGAAAATGTACAGATCCACTTCCGCCTTTACCAGATTGACAATATATTTTAATATAATCTATGAAATTCCCTTCTTCAGACATTGTCAAAATACTTAATTATTAAGTTATAAAATTAAACTTATTTGTATTTAATAAAATATTTCTACAAAATTAATAAAAAGTTATAACATTTTAGTAAATTAACCAAGGATTTAACATTAAATTTTTTAACAAAAACATTATTACATCAACTAAAATATTAGTTAATATAAATGGATATGATTATATTGAAAAAATAATAAAAAATTTATATTTACAATTTGGTTTTAATAATAATGAATAGGTGAAATGAATAAACCAGTAAATGTTTAAGTTTTTCAAGTTTATATGTTAAATAATTTTTATATTTTTACAAAATTTTTA
>LFSZ01000028.1 GCA_001512885.1 Rikenellaceae bacterium DTU001 | reverse complement strand
AAGTAGCCGTATTGGCTGCTACTGACAGAGCTGGCAACTTATTATTCAAAAAATTTGATGGCAAAAAGCTAAGTTCAGAACAGATAGAACAATTTCTGAAGGCTAAAATGCCAAAGGATGGTGTCATGTGTAGCAGTAATAAAAAAGCATTCAAAAAGGTTAGAAGGAATGTAATCAAGCATAAAGAAGTAGTAACTAACCATAGACAAAAGCGAGGTATATATAGCCTAAGTACTGTCAAGAAAAAGGCTAGTGAATTCACTAATTGGATATATTTCAAATTTAGGGGCGTAGCTACCAAATACCTGCAAAACTACATTATGTGGTATGTAGTGATGGGTAAATATCTCACAGGCAAGACTGTAAGCAATACTGGGCGAATGCTCAATCTCGCATCTTCGGACAGGTGGGCGTGGTATCGATATAGAGAGTTAGTGAATATAACATATGTTAATTGAAACATATATTAGTTTTCCAATTCTCCACATCCAACATATCTCAGGTTATAATTTGGGTAATCAAATTTTAGATTGTTACAAAAAAATAACTATTTTTTAATTATTTAGGTTGTTTATTTTACCACAAAGTGCCATTTTAATTTCATACTTTTCTGTGTTTTTTGTGCATTCTTTGAGAACTTTTTGGTTGATATTTAACTGTTCAATAAAAAAACCAATATTAACGAATTTCTTGTAGAATTACTTTTTTTTAATCATTAATCCATATAAAACCTTATATAACCAAAAAAATGAATAAGTTTTATGTTAAATTTTTTTTGTAAGTATAACAATTATTAATTTCGATACTTTATTTGTTTTTCTTTGATTCTTTTTAGATGAATATCATTAGGTAAGTCTATTAACAACATAATGTAAGAATAATATTTTTAAATATCACATCTTTGCTAAATAATCAATAGTTAAATTCTCATTTTGAATTCTTTATTTTTTATATATTTGTAAAAAAATTATGTTATTCAGAAAGCAAAATATTGTATTATTTATAGCATGGTTGTTGCTTATATTATTATTTTTTATTCCTTTTATCAGATTGATATCCCCTAGTAATATTCCAATTACTATATATGATACTAAAGCTCCATTACAACCAATAGGATGGTTATATGCATTAATAGTTGTTCATATCCTTCTAATATTATTATTGCCTATCACTATTTATCGTATTAAAAATTTAATACATCAATTACGCTTAAATGCTGTAGCATTTTTCTTAAATGTACTCTTACTATTAGGTATATTACTAATACCTGATGTATGGGTTAAACATGGGATTTTGTATAGGTATGATTATATAGGTGTCTTGATCCCAATTATTTCTTTTATAATGATAATTTTAGCAAATAAATACATAAGATCAGACATCCAAAAAATACGTTCTGCTAATAGACTTAGATAAATATTTATAATATTTTTTTAAAGAAATAGTGCTTATTTGCAAATAGTCGACGTTATCTCAGTCATTTATTTTGTTCTATTACTTGTTATCACTTTTACCTAATTCATACCATGTAGGTATTTGAGATTTAAAATCTATTTTATTATTTTCTTTATCATAAGTCATAAATAAAACATTTAGACCATTAGTCAATACCCAATGCTTTGCATTAATAATGTAATTATATTGTGCTAATTGTAAAAGTGTTTTATCATTTATTTTTACATTTGGAGCTTTAATCTCTATTAAAATTAAAGGATAAATATCTCTATCAAAAACAACTAAATCAAAACGCCTTGATAATTTATTTACAAAAATTTGCTTCTCTACTGCTAGTAATTCTTTTGGATATGATAAATTATTTATCAGATGTGATATTAAAGCTTGCCTAACATATTCTTCAGGAGTGCACTTTAAATATTGATATCTAATAGGATCATATATATACAATATATCACCTTTTTCTATTATTTTTAAATCATCAACAGGAAACAGTAATTGAGGTAACTGCATTAAATTTTCTTTTATTTTAGTAGAGTGATTTATAAAAATATTAAATATTTTAATAAATCATTAATCATTAGCTTCTTTTTCTTTTATTTTTTCTTCAATATTAGGTAGTTGCAAAGAATATTTTTTCTTTTTATTTTCAGCTAAAAGTAAAAAAGCAAAAATTATAGATATAGCACTTAATCCAGCAAAAATAAGCATTGGCAGAGTATAATCATAAGAATTGACTAACACACCATCTCTCATCACTTGTCCTGTAGTAATACAATATTTATCTAATACCCAACCAATAAGCATTGGCACGCCCATCAATCCCCAATTTTGTATCCAGAATATCAGAGCATAAGCTGTACCAAGTTCAGACTCAGGAATGATTTTAGCTACAGAAGGCCACATAGCAGAAGGAACTAACGAAAAACCTATACCAAGTAAAATAACTAATATGATAGCGACAACAACACTATGTAAACCAGGAATAGAAAATATTAAGTGGACGAAAGTAATTAAAAAAGCTCCTATTACCATTATAGTAACTCCTTTTCCAATTCTATCATATATATTCCCAAAAATAGGTGTCAATAATATAGTACCAAAAGGCAAGATACCCGGTATAACACCTGCTATAGAAGGATCTACATTAAATTTATTTACCATTAGATCACTAGCATACTTTAAGAATGAGAAAACGGCAGAATAAAATAAAACACACATTATAGCTATATACCACCAAGCTTTATTAGACAATATACGTCCGATGCTTTTAAATTTGAATTCAGATTCTGGTTTGTTTTCTTTAGTAATACCTTCGCTCTCATCTAACCTTTTATCCATAAATATGTATATAAAAAAAGTAATAAAACCAATACACAATAACATCAATCCAAACAAAATAGGTTTAGATACTCCACCCATAGATTTAGCAATTACGGGAGATACCATGAGAGCTAATGCAGAACCTAAACGAGCGGTAGCCATTTCTAATCCCATAGCTAATGCCATTTCTTTGCCTTTAAACCATTTTACAATTGTTTTAGACACTGTGATCCCCGCCATCTCTACTCCAACTCCAAAAATAGCAAATCCTATTGAAGCCCAGAATACCTGTCCCCGCATAGGCCAAAACAAAAAATTTATTACATAATTATTCAATGCTGGAGTACTAATTGCCCAATATTTGATAGCTGTACCTATTAACATGATACTTGCACTGAGCATACAAGTAAATCTAATACCAGCCACATCTAAAATTATTCCTCCTATTATTAGCATTAAACAAAATACATTTATCCAGCCATAAGCTCCAGTGAATATACCATATTCTGTACTAGACCATTTCAATTCTGCCTCTACTAATGGCTTTAAAGGCGACATCACATCAGCTATAAAATATCCTGTTAACATTGTGAAAGCTACTAAAATCAATGCTGTCCATCGCGCAGTTTTGGATTCTCGTAATGAATTTACTATTTTATCAGTCATAGTTTTGTTTTTTTTATTTTTTGCAAATATATACTAAAAATTCTTTTTATCAGTTTGTTTTTTTAAAATATTTTTATAATTATTTTGTATTAAATCAAATTAAATAATTAGATAACCCTCATATGTAAAGGTATTAATGCTGATCATAGAAAAATCATTTTGTTCCCAATTAAGAAAAATATTTTCTATTCCATCAGTTAATTGAGAAATAGAAGTGGCATGATGCGAATATCTTTTGCCACACCACTCTCCTGCAGCACCATGTAGGCATACTGCTATGATACTAGCATCTGTTGGAGAATATTTCTGAGCTAAAAGACCAGCTAGCAATCCAGCAAGTATATCGCCACTACCACCCTTAGACAAAGTGTCGTTACCAGTTATATTTATAAATAAATCACCTTGTGGATTAATAATTTTGGTATTATGCTCTTTTATTATTAGATTACAATTATACGTATTACAGAAATCTTTTGCTTTGTCTATTTTTTCGAAATCATCCCTCCAAGTTCCTAATAATCGTTTTAATTCACCAGGATGGGGTGTAAGAATGAAATTTTCATTGAGTAGTTCACACCACTCAATATTCTGGCTCAAGATATTCAGTGCGTCAGCATCTAAAACTGTCGGTTTTTTACAATCAATTAAATAATTATGAAATGCTTGTGCTGTAGCTGGATCATTACCTAAACCTGGACCTATACACGCCACATCATAATCATTAATAAGGGAAAAATCATTGACAAAAGGATTATCTATTAATACAGTAAGAGCTTCTGGCACACGAGATAGGTAAACACTTATCAAATCTCTTGGTACTATGCTAGTGACTAATCCAGCACCACTTTTCAAAGCGCCTATAGTAGATAATAAAGCTGCTCCATATTTACCTGGACTACCTCCAGCTATACATACATGACCAAATAAATTTTTATATGCTTTCGGCTCTCTTTTTTTTAATTTCTGTTTTATCAATTCACCATCTATTATTATAGCTAATGGGTTGCATTTATCAATAAAATCATAATCTAATCCTATTGGTAACACTGTCCATACTCCTATGTAAGGATAATTTTCGGGCATAAAAAAAGCTAAGCGTGGTACTTCAAAAGTCAATGTAATATCGGCTGCTATTACTCTATCAAAATGAGCCTTTGATGATTTATCAGAAAATAAACCACTAGGCATATCTATAGCTATTTTGAAATTTGATAATGAATTTATACTTTTAATCAAGTCGGCCAACCAATTATCTGGGGGTCTAGTAATTCCAGAACCTAATAAAGCATCTATAATAATTGATTTTTCATTTATTTTAGATAAATGAAAAATATCATCTTTGTTTTTTAATTTTATAATTTCTACATCCTTTGGTAACCTCTTAAGATTTATAAGACAATCTTCAGAATATGATTTAGAAAATTCACAAATAAAAACTTTAACTCTATATCCTACAGAAGCTAATCTGCGAGCTATCACTAACCCATCACCACCATTATTACCAGGACCAGCAAATATTACAAAATCATCATTATCAAAAAAATGTTTAAGTATAAAAGCAAAACAATTAGTAGCTGCCCTCTCCATTAAATCTATAGATGTTATAGGCTCATTAGCCATAGTATAAGCATCAGCTTTTCTAATGTCTTCTATACTCAATACTTTCATTGATTATTAGTTAAAAAAAGCTAGAAATAACCCCACATGCTGAAAACGGAATTGCCAGACTCACAGCAAAAATTATTATCAAAATAATAAATAAAAACAAAGCAGATCCTAAACCAATACTAATCCAACCTAGTATTTTACCAACATTTGCATTGCTATATTCAGATTTGGTATACAAACTAGGATTTATCTCATAAGCTTTCATAGCTTTATTAGCTTCTACTACAGCTATAATACCTAATATAATACCGACGATCACTGTAGTCAAAGTAAATACAATGGACAAAATACCTAAAATAAAGGATGATTGTGCTCCTGGTAATGATTGATATTTTGTTACATTAGATTGATCATTTTTAACTGAAAATTCTTGATTTTCCATAAAATAATTATTTTTAAAATTTCAAATACAAAAATACAATAATTAATTTAAAACAATCAAATATTTAATATAAAATCATAACACACAACTCACATAGGTTTAATTTTTCTACTCGTCTATCCTCACATTCTCAATTAGCGATTTAATTTTAGAATTTATTTATATAATATATCAATGAAATCGATATGATTTAAAGATGAAATCATTATTCATTATCTGTCATTTCACCTCTTAAGGATGTTTGTAATAGTCTAATAATCTGATTTTTATCAGTGAAATTGCCTAAAACAAACATTGATTTGGTAATGGCAGACTCTACTGTCATATCAGCTCCAGAGATCACTCCTAAATTTTCTAAAGATAAAGATGTAGCATACCTGCCTAGCTCTACTTTGCCAGCTTTGCATTGAGTAATATTTAAGATTACTTTTTTATCTTCTATTGCTTTTTTTATAGGTTTTAAAAATTCATCATAAGTAGGAGCATTGCCAGTGCCAAAGGTTTCTAAAATTACTAATTTCAAATCTTTATCATATAAAATATCTTCTAGTATTTTTATTGGCATACCCGGATAAATCTTAATCAATCCAACAGAATTATCTAATTTTTTGTAAACTTTTAATGGTTTATTAGTAGGTTTATTAATATATTCTGTATAATATTTAATATGTACTCCTACTTGAGCTAGTACTGGATAATTACCACTATAAAAAGCATCGAAATTTTCTGCATTAAATTTAGAAGTTCTGTTACCTCTAAATAATTTATTCTCAAAATATATTGCTACTTCTGGTACAATAGGTAAATCATCTTTGTATGCGGAAGCTATTTCTAATGCAGCTATTAGATTGTCTCTACCATCAGTTCTGATCATATCTAAAGGCAATTGAGAACCTGTCAAAATAACTGGTTTATTTAAGTTTTCGAGTAAAAAACTTAGCGCCGATGCAGTATATGCCATAGTATCAGTGCCATGTAAAATCAAAAAACCATCATACTCGATATAATGTTTTTCTATTATGTCTACTAGTTTTACCCAGTGCTTAGGCAAAATATTTGAAGAGTCAATAGGATTCTCAAAAGAAATATGCCTGATATCTATTGGCATCTGATCTATATAGGATATATAACTATTTAATTTATCAAAGTTAACAGGCACTAATGTTTTCAATTTCTCATCAAAAACCATACCTATAGTACCTCCAGTGTATATTAAAAGTACTTTCCTTCTATTTTTATTCATAAAAACAAATTTTGTTTACTGATTTTTTTTTAACATTAAAACTATGTTGATTATTATTTTTACAAAAATAATAATTTTCTTTCGATATAATTAAAGTCTTTGATTTATTTGAATTGAATTTAATAAAAAATATTATTATCTAAAATATTTTTAATACCTTCATGTAATGGAGTCAATGGTCTATTAAGTAATTTTTTCATCTTAGTAATATCTGGTAGTCGTCTTTTCATATCGCCTTCTTGGAGAGGTGGCAAAAAAGTTATCTCAGCATTAGAATTAGTCAACTTTTTTATCGTTTGAGCAAGTTCTAATATTGTAATTTCATTGTCATTGCCTATATTAATAATCTGAGGTAGCATGTTAGGATTTTCTACGCATTGCAATAGGTGATTATAAGTAGCATCTACATTATCAGCTATATAACAAAAAGTGCGAGTTTGCATTCCATCACCATAAATAGTAATTTGCTTTTCTTTGAAAGCCTGTCTGATAAATTTACTAATTACAAAATCAGAATTTTGTTTAGGACCATAAGTATTAAAAAAGCGAAATATAGTATAGTGTAACCCAAATTCATTATTATATGTCTTTAAATAAATTTCACCTAAATTTTTGACAGCAGCATATGGTAGTCGAGCATTTAGTGGAGTAGTATCCTCATTCTGTGGAAAATCTACAGATTCTCCATACACCTCGGAGCTAGAACTATAAAACACTCTTTTAACATTTGTATTTTTAGCAAGTCTGCATATATTTTCTGTACCTTGTATATCTTCTAATACTTTAAGTGGCTGCCTCAACGTTCTCTGTACACCTACTATAGCGGCATAATGAAATACATAATCTATGGGGTAATTAAAAAATACAGAGCTGATGTCATCATAATTATTTACATCTAATTTAATAAATAAAAGTCTATCTGAGTCATTTCGTGGTAGTTTATCAATGGACCCAGTGGACAAATTATCAATAACGATAACAAAAAAATCAGGATTTTTTATCAATTTTTCTACTAATGAGCTACCTATAAATCCGGCCCCACCTGTAACCAAAACATATTTCATAATCTAAAAGTTTCTAATTTTCTAAAATAGATAATAAATATTCACCATAGCCACTATTTAACAAAGGTTCGGCTAGATTTCTTAATTGCATTTCATTAATATACCCCATTCTATAAGCTACCTCTTCGATACAACCAATCTTAAGATTTTGTCTTTTCTCAATTACGTGGACAAATTGCGAAGCTTGCAAAAGACTTTCGAAAGTGCCTGTATCTAACCAAGCTGTGCCTCTTGAGAGAATTTTAACTTTTAATTTTTTTAATTCTAAATAGCGTTTATTTACATCCGTTATTTCATATTCGCCTCTAGCACTAGGTTTGAGAGATTTGGCTATTTCTACTACATCATTATCATAGAAATATAAGCCAGGAATAGCATAATTTGATTTCGGGTTTTTGGGTTTTTCTTCTATAGATATAACGTTTAGATTTTTGTCGAATTCTACTATACCATATCTTTCGGGATCAGAGACATGATATGCAAAAATAATAGCACCGTCTGGATTATTACAACTCTGCAAAAGTTGTGTAAAACCATCTGCAAAAAACAAATTATCACCTAATATCAAACACACTTTATCATTACCTATGAAAGATTCACCTATTACAAAAGCTTGAGCTAATCCATTAGGAACAGGTTGTTCTGCATATGAAAACGAACACCCCCACTGAGAGCCATCTTTTAAAAGTTTTTTAAAAGATGGTAAATCGTGAGGTGTAGAAATGATAAGTATATCCCTAATACCAGCCATCATCAAAGTAGATAATGGATAATATACCATAGGTTTATCATATACGGGTAAAATTTGTTTACTAATAGCAAGTGTAATAGGATACAACCTCGTACCTGAACCACCAGCTAATATTATTCCTTTCATAAAATATTATTTTTTACAAAAATAAATAAGAAAATTAAATATAAAGATTTTTACTATCATAAGAATAATTAAAACGAAAACTTATAAATAGGAGTATACTCTATATTGCTTTTGTTTAATGCTCTATCATATATGTAAAATTTCATTCTGACATTATTATATTGTAGCACGATTGGCAAAAAATAAATATCTAGCTCTACATAAATCTCACCCCTTATACTCTCTCCATATCTATCTGTTTTTGGGATTCTAGCTGTATAAGGGGGTTCTAATTGCCTTATGCTATCACCTTGATCATTATACTCAATAAAATGTAAATAAAAATTATAATAATATATGCTTGTAGGATGAAATGGTGGAAATGTATCTTTTTCATCTAAACCTATATCACCATCTCCATCAGTAAAAGAAAAAATTAATATTCCTAAACTATCTTTATTATCCTTTGATCTTATAATTTGAAAATCTTTAAATTCTATTTCTGGTTTATCTGGATATTTTATGTTTTCTATGCAACCACCAAAAAATATTAAAAAGATTGAAAGCAAAAATATAATTTTTATATTTTTTATTTTCATAAATTATTAAATTTGTGTAAAATTACAAATTTTTGATGAATTTAAGATGAATATAATTAATGAACTAAGAGAAATAGAATCAGAAATTTTTGATGATAATCTTGATTTTGATTCAATAGCATTGAGATTATTTGAATTGCATTATGAAAATAATGAAGTTTATCATAAATACTGTAAAATAATTGGTAAAAATCCCAATAAAATATCAAACATAGATGAGATTCCATTATTACCAGTAGATATTTTTAAAAATCAAAAAGTTATTCTAAGAGATTTACCTGCTGAAAGAATATTTGAGACTAGCGGGACGATTGTTGACAAAAAGGGAAAGCATTATGTTCCATTTCTTAGAGTCTATGACAAGAGTCTTTTAGTATCCTTTGAAAAATTTTTTGGATCTCCATCACAATATAGATTTTTATTTCTTTTACCAAATTATTTAGAACAACCCAATTCATCACTTATATATATGGCCAGTATACTGGCTAGAAATGCAATTGAAGCAGTTTTTATCAAATGGGATTATAAATCTGTATTTGAAATAATTAAAAAATGGAATAAAGAAAAATCAAAAATTATAATCTGGGGGGTAAGCTTTGCTTTATTAGAATTTACAGAAAAATATCAAATACACCTCGATAATGCTATTATCATCGAAACAGGTGGTATGAAAGGAAAACGTGAAGAGATGACTAGAGATGAGTTGCATGAAAAATTAAAAAATGCTTTTAGCATCGAAAACATAGCTAGTGAATATGGTATGACTGAATTACTATCTCAAGCTTATGCAATTAAAAATGGAATTTTTTATTCTCCTAAATGGATGAAAATTGTTATTAAAGATAGATATAATCATTTGCTTTCGATACCGAATATGACAAATGGCAAAATAGGAATTATCGATTTAGCAAATCTATATTCTATGCCTTTTATTTTAACAGATGATATTGGCATCAAATATTTAGATGGTTCTTTTGAAGTAATAGGACGTTTCGATTATTCAGTTTTGCGTGGATGTAATTTGCTTTATTTTTGAAAAAATATTTAAAAAAACTAATAAATTATCTTCAACTAATAAAAAAAAATCATATTGACCCAATTAAAATAATTATTATTTTTGCAGAAAAAATGAAAAAATCAAAAAAGGAAAAGGACATACAACTAATTTTTAGTAAAAAAAATTATATCTTAATGATAATAGGTCTATTATTAATGGGCTTAGGGTATGTGCTGATGATAGGTGGTGGATCTGCTGATCCAAATGTATTTAGTGAAGAGATTTTTTCTTTTCGTAGAATCACTTTAGCTCCGATACTTATACTTTTAGGCATAGTAGTAGAGATATTTGCAATTTTACTAAACTTTGATAAAAAAGTATGACCTGGTTAGAAGCTATAATACTTTCTATTGTAGAGGGACTTACAGAGTTTTTGCCTATCAGCTCTACAGGTCACCTAATTATTACAACTTACTTATTAGGCATTACTAAGACTGAATTTATAAATGTTTTTATCATAGCGATACAATTTGGAGCTATTTTGAGTGTGTTGCTTCTTTATTTTAAAAAATTCACTGAGAGCTGGCGTTTTTATTATTATTTACTAATAGCTTTTTTGCCTGCAGCGGTAGTAGGTTTTTTTGTAGAAAGTTATATAGATAAATTACTAGGTAGCGAGTGGGTAGTAGGTATAGCATTATTTTTAGGGGGGATAGCTTTGATGTATTTTGATAAATGGTTTCAAAATCCATCACCAGATCAGCAATTGACAGAAAAGAAAGCTTTTAAGATTGGTTTATTGCAGATGCTTGCTTTCATACCTGGAGTGTCACGATCTGCTGCAACTATATTTGGAGGTTTAGTAGTAGGCCTAGACAGAAAAAATGCTACAGAATTTTCTTTTTTCCTCGCTGTACCCACTATACTTGGTGCTGCTGTGTATAAAGTTTATAAGCATTATGATGTCTTATTTCAAGCTAATAATGCTTCATTATTAATAGTTGGCAATATTATCGCTTTTATTACCGCGGCAATAGCTATTAGATTTTTTATAAATTATATTGTAAAATATGGATTTAAAGCCTTTGGTATATATCGTATAATAGTAGGGGGCCTACTGATGATACTTTTGGCTTGTAATCAATTTTTTGTATAATGAATTAATTAATATTATAAATGAAAATAAAAAACTTACACTACAAACTAATTTATTCAAATATAAAAAGTCTCCAACATGATAAATTTGAATTTTGATCATTAAAATTTATAAATAATATAGATTTTTTTAATTATGTAAAATTAAAAAAAAATTATGATATTTGACTTCGAAAAAGGGGAATTATTATTAATAGATAAGCCACTAGATTGGACATCTTTTGATGTAGTAAATTATATTAGAAAAACTATTACAAAATATTTAAAGCATCCTATCAAGGTGGGACATGCTGGGACATTAGATCCCAAAGCTACTGGTTTATTGATAGTTTTGACTGGCAAAAAAACTAAATTAATGAACGAATTGCTAAATTTGAATAAAGAATATACAGGTACTATGAAATTAGGTGAAACTACCCCCAGCTATGATAGAGAACTGCCTGTAAATAATTATTACCCTATAGATCACATAACATATCAAGATATTTATAATTTAGCTAAAAAATTTATTGGTAGGCAAGAGCAATACCCCCCAGTATATTCTGCAATTAGAATAGAAGGCAAAAGGGCGTACGAGTATGCTAGAGAAAATAAAGATGTAGTGATAAATCCAAGATTTGTTACTATTCATGAATTTGAAATAACAAATATCGAATTACCCTTTATAGATTTTCGCCTTTGCACTTCCAGTGGCACTTACATCAGATCTATCGTACGAGATTTTGGCTTTTTATTAGAAAGTGGAGCTGTTTTAGAAAATTTAAGAAGGACTAAAATAGGCGATTATTCAGTAAATGATGCTAACGACCCAAGATTATTAGATAATTTATTAGAACAATATTTTTAGTTAGATTTTGATTTTTCCTTGATATTACTATTCAACATAGCTAAAACGCTAGTGCATAGAAATATTCTAAATTAATGTCTGTCGGAATGACTTGTGAAAAATATGCGATTTAATTAGTGTTTTATATTTATGTTTTAATAACTTTACCTACATAAAATGTTATAGAACCTCAAAATAGTTTTATTATTATAATATAAATTAAAAATATTGATGTAACTAAATCATGATTGCTCTGATAAGCTTTCTTAAGCTTTCTGAATTTCTAGCTATACAAATGCTATACTAATATTATCTGATTAATTAGTTCTATAAAAATATTTGCTGCTTTTTAAAAAAACAAAATAACACATTTTGTGTTTAGATAAAAAGAGAATAAGTGGTCAGACGTTAGAATTTCAATGGTATTTTAGTGTTTAAATATACACAGGACTTGCTCTCAAGTCCCTATATACATACCACGCTCGTCTGTCTGATGATGCGAGATTGAGCATCCTACCTACATCGGGCAC
>LFSZ01000085.1 GCA_001512885.1 Rikenellaceae bacterium DTU001 | reverse complement strand
TTTTCAAAAATAATATCTTTGATATACCATGGCTTTTCTAAATTTAATGCCAAACTAAATATCTCTTTTGATTTCATATCTTTTTTTTATCCAAATTTACTATTTTTTATTTACCCACTCAAAACGTTATAGAACCAAATTTTTCAAATTGCTTTGAGCAAAATTTAATATTTTAATAATAATATAAAAATTACCTTAACTACTTATTCAATAATGTAAAAGTAATTCTATAAAAAATTTTTTTATATAAAAAATATTTTATAATTTTGCAATGTCAAACCCTAAAAACAAAAAAAGATATGAAAAAATTAGGAATTTTAGTATTGGTAGCAATGATTGGTGTTACCTTTAGTAGCTGTAAAAAAGAAACACCTCAGAGTGTAGCAGAAAAATTTTTATCAGCTTATGTAAAAGCAGATTTTGAAACAGCTAAAACAGTAGCTACAGGAGATGCTTTAGATCAAATCAATCAATTAGTTAACTTAGTTAGTACAAATCCTGAATTCTTCCCATCAAATTTAAGTTATGAAAACTTAAATTGCCAAGAAATGGGTGGTAGAGTTAAATGTACTTACACTATGGTAGAAGCTGATCAAAGAACTGAAGGATACTATATAGACTTAGAAAAGGTGAATGGTAAATGGATGATCACCGCATTAGGCTATGAAGGTGAAGAAATGCCTGAAATGATCGAAGAAGAATTACCTACTGATACAACTGCAGTAGATGAACTAGCTGAAGAAATGACCGAAGAAGCTTCTGAACAAATCTAAAAAAGTAAAGTAATTAATAAAAATTTTATCTAATTATGAAAAAAACATTAGTTATAGTATTGTCGGTACTTGCTATACTCTTCGTACAATGTAAAAAAGCTAATACACCTGAGCAAGTAACAGAAACTTTTATCAAAGCTTTACAGCAAAATGATTTTGAATTAGCTAAATCTCTATCTGATAGCGTTGCTTTGCAAACACTGGAAATGATAGAAAGCTTTGCTAGTCAAATGGGAGAATCTATCGTAAAAGATACTTCTCTGCCGACAGATGTTGAAAATATTAAATGTGAAGATATGCAAGGAACTAACATGAAAAAATGTTACTTTACTACACAAGGTTCTGAAAGTTATATCGAATTACAAAAAAGAGGTAAAGAATGGAAAGTTGTCAATTTTTCTAAAGAAGGTGCTGAACCCTCTGAAGAACCTCTTTTAGAAGATATAGATCTAACAGATACCACTGATACTACTATTGATACAATAAGTATTCAATAAAATTATTTTATTCGCAAAAAAGGGCACTTTATTAGTGCCCTTTTTTATTTTATTTATACCAACAAAAATAATATTAAACATTGATACAAAAAATGATTATAAACTGCGAAAAAAAAGTTGAGAAGTAGAGAGAGTGGTAAATAGTTAATTGAAAAATCTAAACTTATATGTTAATTTTATCAATAAATTTTCACTAATTTTGTTATCATAAAATTTTAAAATGATAATAGATAATCTAATAATAGATAATGAGTTGTTTAATACTTATTTTGCATGCAATCTCGATAAATGTCATGGTATATGCTGTGTAGAAGGTGTAGCAGGAGCTCCTTTAGAGAATCAAGAAATAGATTGGTTGCAAAATAATGTAAACAATTTTCATAAATATTTAGACAAAAAAGGCAAAGAAGCCATTGAAAAAATTGGTGTTTATGAAATAGATCTTCAAGGTGATCTGGTAACTCCTTTAAAAGCAAAAGGTGAATGCGCATATTTAATCTGGGAAAATGGCTGTGCTAAATGTGTTTTTCAAAAATTATATAATGAAGGTAAATTGAATTTTTATAAGCCTATCTCTTGTCATTTATATCCTATTAGAGTATACAAATTAGTAGGCTTCTATCATTTAACATTGCATAAATGGTATACTTGTACTGCGGCTTTCGAGCATGGCAAGCACGAAAAAATACCAGTTCTACTTTTTTTAAAAGATGCTCTTAGAAGAAAATTTCCTAATCAAGTTGAAAAAATCCTAGAAAAAACAAATTATTAATCAGAAATACATATAAATTCGAAATAATAAACAAACAATATTTTTTGGTTCTATAACGTTTATTATGTGTAATAAAATTTTAGATTGTTACAAAAAAATAACTATTTTTTAATTATTTTAGTTATTTTTTACCACAGAGAACACCAAGTTATTACACAAAGTCCACAAAGTGCCATTTATAGTCCTTTTAATTTCATTCTTCTCTGAGTTCTTTGTGCATTCTTTGAGAACTTTGCGGTTAATATTTAACTGTCCAATAATAAATAAAACAATATTAACAAATTCATTTTTGTACAATTACTCTTTTTTTAATCTTTACCTATGTAAAACGTTATAGAACCTAATTTTTTAAAATCATTAAGTATTTAAAAATTTGCAAATAATTAATAGTAGAGTTTAAGGTTAAATACTAAAAACTGTCAAACTATCTCATACATTACATATACTAACCAGCTATAACTATAGTTTTTAATAAATCCAAATCTACAATTTGTATTCCTTTTTTAGTATATTTAATAATATTATCTTTTTTAAGCGAAGATAATATTCTTACACAATTTTCAGTAGACATACCAGAAAATTCAGCAATATCTTTGCGGGAAATTATATTTGGTATTTCATTATTTTCAAAAACAGTTTGACTTAAATATAGTAGTGTGTGTGCCACTCTGCCAATAGTTTGCTTGAGACCTCTAATAGCTAATTTTTCGAAAACAATGTTATAATTGTCACATAACCATTTAGTAACTTCGGTATGAAATGATTGATTGTATTTCATTATTTCTAAAAAATCATTTTTTTCGATTAAATATATTTTACATGGTGTCAAAGTCATTGTTGTGAAATAAAAACTTTTACAATATAAAGAAGATAAAGCTATAAATTCGAAAGCTTTATTAACCATAAAACTTAATGTATGTCCTTTGCTATCTTCTACAAAAGACTTACAATATCCATCTGCCAAGAGCAAAAAATAAGACGAGAATGCGTTTTGTTTACAAACAGTCTCACCTTTTCTGAAATTTAAGCAAGTATGTAATAGCTTTTCTATTTGATCCATAGTAAGATTGAATGAATATAGCCAGTTTACAAGATCTAGTGAATGCTTTTCTACTATTTTTGCATCATATATGGGCGTGTATTCTTTATACCCGTGATTTTCCATTATTTCACTAATAGTAATAAAATCAGATAATCTAGTTGCAATCAATTTTAAAAAATCTCTTTCGGAGTTTGTAAATTTTAGTTTTTCATTTTCCGATCCTTCATAGTAAACATTTATATTCCCATTTTCTTTTTTATTTATTATTAATGGAAAAGTCAATATATCATCTGGATCTAAAACATCATCAATATTACTTCCATAATATGCATCTTTATATACTATGCTTACATTACATCTATCAGGATATGAAAAATTAACACACAAATTATTTATAATATAAGTAAAAATTTCTTCAATTTTTTTATTTTTATTAAAATTATCATCTAAACTATATAAAAATGTTAAGAATTTATTTTCTATAGATTTACCTCCTATTTCTTGATTTTTCATAATAATATTTTTGCAAATATACAAATAATTTATTGATATAAATCAATTTTTATTGATTTATTAAACAAAAAAAGGAAGAGCTTAAAAGCCCTTCCTTTTACACTATTTTTAAAAAAAATATATATTATTCTATTATGATCTTTTGAGTATTCAAGTATTTGCCATCAGCTTGTAAAGATATCATATATAATCCAGCTGGCAAATTATTAACATTAATAGGTACTAAGGTACTACCTACTTTCACATCTATAGATTTTGCATAAACTTGTTGACCCAAAATATTTGAAATAGTAATAACAGCATTAGTGCTAATGGGAGATACTATATTTACATTTACATAATCACTAGCAGGATTAGGATATACAGTTACTGAATTTATTGTATTATATTCATGAATATCATAGCTAGTCACTCCAATATCTGATTTAAGAACTTTCATATAGATAATCTCATTTTCCCATTGTGTATGAGATTCATCTTGTAGAGCATTGCCAGGACCACCATCAGCTTGAAAAATCAAATGTATGTAATCATCTGTATTTTTAGCCATAGCGCCATATACACATTCTATTAAATCATAATCATCACCACCAGTTAATTCAGAAAATTCACTCCAATCATCACCACCATTAGTAGATTTAGTAGCCCAAATATGACGATAAAATGCGTAACTGAATTGATTTTCATTCAAATGAGCAAATGTAACAAAAATATTATTATCGTCATCAATAGTTATTTGTGGTTGAGAAACTAATCCATGATTACCATAAGTAGGTACTTGCTCCCATGCACCAGAAGTCCAATTATCAAATATAATTCCACTATTATCTAAATCCATTAACCATCCAATAATACCGATTTCAGTAGTTTCCATATCAAGATCATAGATAGTTCCCATATCTTCATTCCAATAAGCGAGATAAGAAGTAAATGGGAACCAAGAAAATTGTTCTGTACTAGGCTCTTCAACCATTATTCTTACTACACCAAATGTAGCGTGTAGCTTACCACTATTATCCATTTCTAAAGCTACGAGCCCATCACATACATAATTAGTATCTAATGGTACCCCAGTATCAAAAGTAAATGGGCTAGGATGTTCAAAAACTACAGTTTTTGTCCAAGTATCACCACCATCAGTAGATTTCATAATAAATACATCATGCCACATATTACCCACTATAAAAGCAAGCGTACCATTTTTAGGTTTTGCCCAAGCGTATATATCGGCTGAATAGGATAATTGTTCCGCATCAGCATCCATACCTGGTAACACACTATGTGTCCAATTATTACCACCATCAGTAGAGCGAGAATAAACGATAGCTGTTCCTACACCTTGATATGGGTTATCACCACCATGAGCAGATAACACATGAATAGTATCACCTACTGTGACTACTCTAGGCCAAGTCATCTCTAAACCAGTAGGAGCAGCAATGTAAGTTTGTGACCAATTTCCAGCTCCTTTTGCCTCTCTTTTATTCATAACTAAATCAGTAGCTCCAGAATGTGATATAACTATTTCACCGTTTTTAAAAGGATAATAGCTGCCCCAGCCAGTTCTAACAGTTTCTATTCTAGATATCTGCGTTCCCCATGCTGTACCATCATAATAATTATATGCTGTACCTCTGTCGGCTAAAGTACCTGTACCTCTGATCCATGTAGCGCCTATTGTGCCATCAGGATATAGATAAATTCTGCTATCAATAGATTTGTTAGACTGAATATCATATTCAGTATTACCAATAGGTTGATTATGAAATATCTTTTCATTCATAGGTGCATAAGGGATATTAACTTGAGGCACTGGTTCATCGCCTTTAAATTGTTTATTGTATTGTGCTGTTACTGCATAATTTTTTAAATATGCAGGCACTTGAGGTCTTCCTTGAGCAAATAAGCTCATTGAAAAACCTGCTACAATCATTAAAACTAATAAACTTTTCTTTTTCATAATTTTTATTTTTTGGGGTTTTGTTACTACAAAATTAATAAAATATTTTTAATAAACAATAGTTTAAACAGAATATTTTTTTTAAAAATAAATTTATTATACAAATATACATAAAAATAACAATCTATAAACAAATATTTATAGTGAGTCTACTGAACTATTTTTTAATAAATTTCTTTGCAGTATTAGAAGTACTATTAGATATACTTATTATATATATACCAGCTGACAAATCAGATAAATCGATAGTGCAATGATCTTTACCTTCAATTACTGTAGAATAAACCTCAGCTCCAAGAATGTTTAGTATTTTTATAAAATTTGCACCTTTATCAATCAAATTAATATTTAATTGATCAGATACTGGATTAGGATAAATATAGATGTTAGCAGAATTAGTATAATTATTAATACCTGCTGGTCCAATAATAACATCGTTTAAGAAATAATAATCTATTCTATCATCTGAAGTGTAATTGCCACCTAAAAACCCAACTGATAGGGGGACTTTAATATTACCATTACCCAAATCAAAACATTGATCAGCTAAATAAAACCAGGTAGCTTGATCTTCGACATAAGTATTTCGAGTTACATTATGTGTTTGAGAATAAGTATTATTGTCTGCATCATAAACTTTAATAAATATATTAGGTAACATATTATCAAATTCATTATCTGTTGTAGTTACCCAAGTAGTATCACTATCAGCCCAAGCAAAAACAATATATTTACCATCTGGAGTACGACTCATCTGAAAACGATCATCGATATAATATTTACTACCACCTTCTTCGTAAAACAAAAAATCATCACACCACACTGTATCTAATACAGCAGCATCCCAACCACTAGAAGTTTGGAAAATATCAAATACTATCCCTTTCATATAATATCTATTAGCATAATACGATAGTGAATCAGGATGGTCACTCCAAGCTCCATGAATATAGCAAGCGAAATGCAAATGCCCATTTTTGTCTATCATAGCTTCTAATGGATAACCGAAAAATGGACGTCCAACTCGTGAATAATAATCAGCATGATCTTCTATTGTGCTTATTCCTCCCCAATTAAAAGTAATTTTGTCCCAAGTATTACCACCATCACTTGTTTCATAAATAATTGGCTGATATGATAGTGGATCGTAAGCGTCTGGATTACGACCACTGTATACTAAATAACCATTTGTGCCATCATCAGCCATTGCTAAAGCAGCGGTAGAATATCCTTTTGGAAGTCCATCAGTAATAGCGAAATCTGGTACTACATTTACCCTTTTCCATATTACAGAGTCACCACTTGTATCCCATTCGCCTATATTGACTACTGTTTTAAAGGATGTATAATAAGTACCATCATCAGTATGAGCATCACCTAACACAAAAAATTTATTTCCACGTGATTGCATGAATAATCTATTAAATAAAGACGGATTACTGGTAGTAGGGTAGATGTTATCATCATAAGGAAGTATTTGATTATTCGTACCCGTACCATTAAAAAATTCAGATCCATAGAAATCTCCTCCCCAACTGCCTCCTATAAGCATAGGTCCAGCTACAATGATGGCAGCATTTTCATAATCTGAATTATTATTAGGATTATAAATAACTCCACTAGGATATCTAGCCAAATAGTTGCCCGTACTAATAGGTAAACTCCATGGTATCAAAGTAGTACTATCAAAGGATGAACCACCATCAGTAGAAAATGATGTTCTGAGCACACCACTGCCTCCATCATAAGAAGGATCTTGTCTATAAGTAAAAGCAATTAAGTTAAGGTCCTGATTAGCACTTAGACAAGTTTGTTCTGGTAGTATAACAGAAAAGATATTTATAGAATGACCCATATGTGAAGGGGAAATTGCTCTTTTATTATGTTTTTGTGATAATTGGTCAAGAATAGTTGCAATTTCATTCTTGTAAGAGGCAAATGATACTTGTCCATTCGGATTTTGTAAAGCTTTATTGATCGCATTTGGTTCTACTTTTTTAGGCGCTATATTAACACCTTTATTCTGAGCCATTAATAAGCTCACGCTAACTACTAATACTAATACTAAAAATGATTTTTTTCTTTTCATAATTTTTATTTTTTGAGGTTTGTTACTACAAAATTAATAAATATATCTTAAATTAATCCTATTTTAATCTATTTTTTTAGTTAAAATCAAATTTATTGTACAAATATAATTAATATTTACAATTAACAAATATTTATAGTGAGTCTAGCAAACTATTTTTTTAGCAAAAAATAATTATAAAAAGAGTCAAGTTTAAATTATACATATTTTATTTTAATAATTTTTTAGGTTCTATAACGTTTACTGTGGGTAATAACATTTTAGATTGTTATAAATAGGTTATTTTTTTACAACAAAGGGCTATTTGTAGCCTTTTTAATTCCATCTTTCTCTGCGTTCTTTGTGCATTCTTTGAGAACTTTGTGGTTGATATTTAACTGTCTAATAATAATAAAACTAATAAATGTTTAAGTTTTTCAAGTTTATATGTTAAATAATTTTTATATTTTTACAAAAATTTTAATTCATGAAAAAAATTGTAGAAAACACCAGTAAATACCTTGCTATGAGTAAGGAAGAGAATAAAGAATTCTTAGACAACCTTTATTCTCTAATGAAAAAATTAGAAGCTGATGTAGTCGATTATCAAGGTCTGAAAATACTCAGTGCCCCACCACTATGCCCAGACTGTCGTAGCAATCACATCATTAAAAATGGTTTACAAAATGGGATGCAAAACTATCGCTGCAAAGACTGTGGCAGACAATTTAGAGTTACCACTGGAACTTTTGTTTACAGATTGCAAAAGAAAGAAAAAATGCTCGATTACATCAGATGTATGGTGGCAGGCAAAAGTCTCAGAGCTTGTGCTAAAGAAGTGGGCATCAGCTTACCAACAAGCTTCGCTTGGCGACACAAGATATTAGCAGCTTTACAAAGTTTCGAAGATAATATCAATTTTTTCGGTGTAGTAGAGATGGACGAACTATTGATGGATTATTCCGAAAAAGGCAGAATATACAAAAATGCCGAAGAGCTGAAGCGAGCTAGGAAGCAAAAGCCAAAGAAAGTAGCCGTATTGGCTGCTACAGACAGAGCTGGCAATTTATTATTCAAAAAATTTGAAGGCAAAAAGCTAAGTTCAGAACAAATAGAGCAATTTCTGAAGGCTAAGATGCCAAAGGATGGAGTCATGTGTAGCAGTAATAAAAAAGCATTCAAAAAGGTTAGAAAAAATGTAATCAAGCACAAAGAAATAGTAACTAGCAATAGGCAAAAGCGAGGTATATATAGCCTAAGTACTGTCAAGAAAAAGGCTAGTGAATTCACTAATTGGATATATTTCAAATTTAGGGGCGTAGCTACCAAATATCTGCAAAACTACATTATGTGGTATGTAGTGATGGGTAAATACCTCACAGGCAAGACTGTAAGCAATACTGGGCGAATGCTCAACCTCGCATCCTCGGACAGATGGGCGTGGTATCGGTATAGAGAGTTAGTAAAATTAACATATGTTAATTGAAACATATATTAGTTTTCAATTTCTTTTCGCTTCTTAAAAAATATTAAATACCCCTCATAAATAATAAAATTATTAAAGATCTAGAACCTTATGATTGAGAAATAACTCCCAAATATTTTAATGTATTTATTGATAATACAAAATCAAATACTTGCTAACATTGATTATAACTAAAATTTGAATGAGTTTTATATTTATTTTCTTTCTATGTCTGCACCTAATGCTTGAAGGCGCTTATCTATATTTTCATAGCCCCTTTCTATTTGTTCTATATTATGAATTATACTTGTGCCTTTGGCAGACAATGCAGCTATTAATAGGGATATACCCGCTCTGATATCAGGACTAGACATTGTAATTGCTCTCAGTGGATATCGTCGTTCGAGTCCTATGACAGTAGCTCTATGTGGATCACACAATATTACTTGAGCACCCATTTCTATTAGATTATCTACAAAAAACAATCTACTTTCAAACATTTTTTGATGTATCAATACAGATCCCTTAGCCTGTGTAGCTGCTACTAGAACTATACTTAATAAATCAGGTGTAAAGCCTGGCCATGGGGCATCTGATATGCTAAGTATGCCACCATCGATATATTGTGAAACCTCATATATATCTTGATGTGGTACTATCAGATTATCATCGTCTTCTATGATTATTATGCCTAATTTTCGAAAGGTATCTGGGATTATTCCTAAGTGTGGTATATTACAATTTTTAATTGTTATATTAGACTGTGTAAGAGCAGCTAAACCTATGAAACTACCAACATCTATCATATCTGCTAAAAGTTTATGAGTAGTACCATGAAGTTTTTGTACACCATAAATTTTTAAAAGATTAGATCCCACGCCCTCGATGTATGCTCCCATAGAAATTAACATTTTGCAAAGTTGCTGTATGTAAGGTTCACAAGCAGCGTTGTAGATGGTAGTAGTACCTTCGGCTAATACAGCTGCCATTATTATATTAGCTGTTCCAGTTACAGAAGCCTCTGGCAGCATTATGTAGTTTCCTTTCAATCCGTTGTTAGCTGTCAGTGTTACTTGATTTGTAAAATAATCAAATTTGATCTCTGCACCCAATTTTTGAAATCCGAAAAGGTGAGTATCTATACGTCGCCTGCCTATTTTATCTCCACCTATTTTAGGTATTATAGCTTTTTTGTATTTTGTCAATATAGGGCCAGCTAACATTAATGATCCTCTCAAAAGAGATTGTTTTTCTTTTATAAACTCCTCTTCTAACATATCCAAATTTATATTACGAGCACATATAGTTACAGAGTTATTAGCTCTATCTATAGCTACTTCTATACCTAAATCATGTATTAGATTGAGGAGATTCATTATATCTCTTGTGAGTGGTATATTTAATAATTTTACAGGTTCATCTGTTAATAGTGCTGCACATATTACTTGTAAGGCTTCATTTTTTGCTCCTTGTGGTTCTACAATACCTGATAGTTGTTTGCCACCTTTTACTATGAAATCAGCCATTTTATTTATCTTCTTTTTTTATTTTTGTTATAATATTTTTTACTTTTTTGACTTTCGTAGCTCGATTTAATAATGTTTACATTAGTAGTATCAAAGATTTTTTCAGGTATTTTAAGTTTACCTTGAGAGAGTGTATTTATATGATTTTTTATTATATCATCTGTTACCATTCGATTATTCCAATACATATATAATTTTTTCATAGTCATAATTAGATGTCTTAAAAGTTCATTTTTTTCGTCTCCATCAGGCATTTCTATAGCTTTATTTATCATCTCTTCTATTATTCTACCATAATAGCGAAATTTAGAATTATATTCTTCTTTATATGAAATGCGTTCAGGTACGAAATGCAAATATTTGATATTTACTTCTACCGGCCAATCTATATCAAGCTCTCCATCAGATAATATGTATAAATGATCCCAATATTTTTGATTATTATATTTACCATTGCCTACTATAGAAGCCATAGTTTTCACTATCTTGTGAGCAAATTGTGTACGCTCTTCTTTGTCTTTAATTGTTTTTGCATAATCTACCATCTTTTGTATATTACGACCATATTCGGATATCTTCAAAGGTTCCAATTCTGAATTATATTTCATATATATTTTTTATTAATTTACAAATTATAACTGAAAAATAACAAATTGTTTTTTTTAAAAAATAAAAAAATTTAGAATTTTATTTTCAATTTAAAAAAATTAAGTTTAATGATTAATATGTAATCTTTTATTAAAACAATTTTGCAATAATTGTTATTGCAAAGTTAATAATTATTTTTGAAATGTTTAGAAAATTAAAAAAAACAACTAATTTTATTAATAAATTTTTTATTAATTTTATTTTTATAAAAAACAATTATAATGGATAACTACAAATCTATTGCTCAACTAATAGATGATATTGAAAAAAATATTTTAAAAATTAATAATTTATCACATAATAATAAATTTACTAAAATAGATGATTTGATAGGGTCATTGAATGATACTTTCTTATCCTATCCTATCCTCATAGATGCTTTTCATCAATTTAATGTGCTAAAAAACAAATTCACACAAGTAAGAACTCTAGATCATAATGATTTATTAAAGTTAAAAAATTTATTTGAAATAATCATAGATAATTTGAAAATCAATACTACAAAACAAAATTATTTATATACATTTAGAAATCAGATCATTGATATATCTATACCTCAAATTGTACGTAAACCTTATTTTAATTATCAAAATTTATGTCATCTAAGAGGCATCATCGAAGATATCAAAACTGAGTCTGATCGACTAATCATAACTCTATATACTATAAGTGCTGATGGGCCATTTTTAGATGAGATCAGAGTGCATTTATTTGATCATAGTAAAAATAATCTTTTATACCCAGATCTTACTCAGTACGGATCTATACTAGAGACTGGACAAGATATTTTTATACAAAATTGTACTTATTTAAAAGAAAAAGAATATTATTCTACAGCTGACACACTGATGGTACTATATCCAGACTATATTTTGGATGTTAGAGATGTGAGTGATGTACATATTTTTGACAATTCATATCCTCATTTCATCAGACTCATACCTATCTATTCGATTATTAGAACATTTGTAAATATAAATAATGTTCAAAAAATTCAAAGCATCTTAATAGGCAATCTTTTAGGTGAAATTTTTGATACATATGTAGCTTATGATAGAGTAGAAGAAGCACATTTATTGACAGCATATAAAGATTTTATTGGAAAAAATATCTTTGAGTTATTATATTGGTATAATAATAATACAGAAGGGTTTAATCTTAGTTTTTTGATACAAATTATAGAAGATGAATATTTACCTGGTCTACAGTTAATGCTACCAAGTATAAAAAGAGATAAAAGCATGATTTTATATTTAGAACCATTTTATATTAGCAATTTATACGGTTTACAAGGGAGAATGGATGCATTAGCATTTACTGAAAAAGGCAATAGTGCTAATATTTATGAATTAAAATCTCATAAACCCAAAAACAAAGGTTATTTATATACCAAATCGCATGATGCACAGTTGATATGCTATTATCTTTTATTTCGTAGCACATATCCCGAAAAAAAAATATTTTATAAAATGGCGTATCCTGGCGCCGAGGAGCGTCATCTACGAAGTATCACTTTTGGCGAAAATGCCGATGAAAGGGAACTAATGTTGATACAGGAAGTACTTTTTGCTCGTAATAATATTGTAAAAGCACACTTAGATTATGCCAAAGGCGACTTCTCTTCTCTAATTCGATGTATGCCTAAAAAATCTGATACTCCTTCTCCCAATACTATTTCCATTTTTAGCAATACAGAAACTAAATTGAGAGATTCACAAACTTTTATGTATAATGATATTATTATCATGCATAATACGCTAAAAGCTATTGCCGATAATAAATTATTAAATGCATATTTTTGGGGTAGTGTGCGCTTTATTTATCGCGAAATGCTCAGTGCTAAGACTGGAAATCCAGAAACAACAGATATATGGGAAAGCATGATAAAAGAATCTAAATGGGGTTATGCTAATATTTGGAAAAAATCTTTAAACAAAAAATTTAATCAATATGAGGTACTAGGACCCCTAATATTTAAATCTTTTACACCAGACAATCATTTGATTTTTAGTTTAGATAATGATGATTTATCTATTTCTCGACTCCGAGAAGATGATATTATCATATTATATCCTTATGATGAAAATAAAAATAGCCCTCTCTCACAGCAATTACTGAAAGGTTATATAATAGATATAAATGAGAGCAAGGTTAAGCTAAGTCTTGCAAATAAATTTATACCTAAAAAAATATTTAAAGCCAAATCTAAATGGTTAGCAGAGTCTGATAGATGGTTTCATAACTACAGTTATGGTATTCGTAATTTATTTTATCTAATTTCTAATGATAATAAAAAATTTATTAATTTATTTCTTGGTATTGATAGACCTGAGTTTGTTGATGTTAATCAATCAATAGTAGGATTAGAAACTCTAGATGATTCTCAGGCAAAAGCCATTAAACAATCCTTGAGTGCTAATGATTATTTTTTGATTCAAGGCCCTCCAGGTACTGGTAAAACAGCTAAAACATTGACTACTATTGCCAAGAATTTGTATAATAATAATGTAAAAACACTTATAGTAGCTTATACTCGTAGAGCTGTAGATGAAATATGTAATAATTTAGACAAACAAAGCATACCTTATTTATTTTTAAATAAAGATTTAGTAAAAAATCAATTAAATACGGCTAATAATCTAAATGATTTGGATAATATATTGCCTGATTTAAATAATAATTTAAATAAAAATCAAATTTATGTGGCCACTCTTTCCTTTATTAATTCTCATATTACTATCTTAGATGCTATAAAACCACATACTCTGATAGTAGACGAAGCTACTCAAATACTAGAGTATGATTTACTAGCTGTATTATCCAATACAAAGAGATGGATACTCATAGGAGATGAAAATCAATTGCCAGCAGTAGTTTTACAAAATGATAAATCATCAACAGATACTATGATATTCACATGTAGATATAAATCTAACGAACTCTGCCCATTATCTGCAAATATTGCTAATGAAAAATGTTATAATAAAGACGAAAATAATTGTAAAGCTCTCAAGATATTAAATCAAATTCATTTAAATGATTTTAGCGAACCACTTTTTACTAGATTAAAGAAAAATGCTATTGCCAGAGATTGGTCAGAGTGCTATATCATGCTGCGATATCATCATAGGATGCATGAGGAGATAGCTCGATATCCTAACGAATTATTTTATGATAAAAAGTTATTAAGTGCTACAGAGAGACAGAAGTCAGTCCTGTCTAATTCATATCATTTACCTAAAATATTAAAAGATGATCGAGAGTATAATGAAAGGGTAATATTTATATCTACTCCAATATCTTCAGAGTTATCTACGCCAACAAATCCTTATGAAGCTAAAATAGTAATAGAACTTATTAAAACCCTCCGAAGTCAATTTCCTCAATATTCTATAGGTGTCATTACTCCATATCGTTCTCAAATAGCATTAATAAAATCGCTTTTAGATAAAACTATTAATGATATAACGATAGATACGGTGGAGCGATATCAAGGATCAGAGAGAGACATTATCATTTATTCTTTTGCAATTAACAATTTAGAGTATTTAGAATTATCACAATCAATGAACTATGACCATAGTGTAGATAGGAAGCTAAATGTTTCATTAACAAGAGCACGTGAATTATTATTTTTAGTAGGTAATGCAGCAATATTAAATAGCCATCCATTTGTTAAACAAATTATTAATGATTTAGAGAGTCGAGGTTTAGTAATTAATGCAAAATAAAATCAAAATTGAAAATCTTACAATTACAAATTCGCAAAGTAAAATTTTAGTAGATGCTATTAATTTAGATATAGCAAATAATAAAATTACAGCTATTATAGGTGAAAGTGGTAGTGGAAAAACATTGACAGCACACGCTATTATGGGTTTGATTCCAAAATCCTTAACTATCTTTCAAAATAGTAAAATATATTATTATACAGAAAATCAAAAAATAGATTTATTAAAAATTGAGAAAAAACAATTGAAAGCTTTGAGAAGTAAAAAAATAAGTATGATTTTTCAAAATCCTATGTCTTCCTTGCATCCATTGATTAAATGTGGTGAACAAATCGAAGAAGTGTTAAAAACCCATACTAATTTATCTAAAAAACATAGAAAAGAAGCAGTTTTTGACATTTTAAGACAAGTTGGGTTCGAAAATCCTAAAAGAATCTTTTGTGCATATCCGCATCAGCTTTCTGGTGGAGAGCAGCAACGTGTGATGATCTGTATGGCTATGATTACAAACCCAGAGGTGTTAATAGCTGACGAGCCAACTACAGCACTAGATGCACAAATACAAATGGAAATAATAGAATTAATTAAGCAATTAAAAATAACGTATAGATGTTCAGTACTGTTTATTTCTCATGATCTTAGTTTAGTGCACTCATTTGCTGATTATATTTATGTAATGAGAAATGGCAAAATAGAGGAAAAGGGAACTACTGACCAAATATTTAATGAACCAAAAGAGCAATATACTCAGTTACTTATAAAATCCAAACCTACCCTTACTTATATGCCTCATAGATTACTTACATTGCATCAAAATATCGGTCATCATTTCTCAAAAACAAAAAATAATGAAAATAAAACTAATGATGTAATAGTATTATCTACAAATCAACTAAATGTCGTACATCAAAATAATACTATATGGGGGCAAAAAGTATATAATCACACATTAAAAAATATCAGCTTTGATGTTAGAAATAAAGAATGTCTAGGAATAATAGGAGAATCTGGTAGTGGTAAAACAACATTATTAAAAACAATTCTAGGATTAATAAAACCTACAAGTGGAGAAATAAAATATAAAAATGAAAATTTAGATTTAATAAAATATCGTTCACTAGACACATTGAGAAATATACAGTGGGTGCAGCAAAATCCTTACACCTCCCTTCCACCTAATATGACTATTGCTAAGCATTTCGATGCTATATTAAAATTACATAATATAGGTAATGGTGCTGATGAACGTGATAATATTATTAAAAATACTCTAGCCCTTTGTCAGATGTCAGAAAACATCTTAGATCGTTATCCACATCAATTTAGTGGTGGTCAATTGCAAAGATTAGCTATAGCACAAGCCCTTTTAGTAAATCCTGAAATAATTTTATTGGATGAACCAGTCTCATCATTAGATGTATCTATTCAAGCAGCAATTATTAATTTATTAAATGACATTAGAGACTTTAGATCTATTACGTATTTATTTATAACTCACGATATCATGCTTGCCAATTACTTTTGTGATACTATAATAGTTTTGTACAAAGGTGAAATTGTAGAAAAAGGAATATCAAAAGAAGTAATAAATAATCCTAAGCATAAGTATACTAAAATATTAATAGATGCATGTATAACTTAAAAATAGTTTCATCTTTATCAATAGATATTAATATCAAAATTAATCAAAAATTAAAATATAATAAAACAACTCACTCCCTTCTCCTTGCCTAAGGCTATTACTATTATTTTAGGATAAAAATTGGTTAGTACGATAAAATATATTTATTGTTAATTGCAAATTAAAATTCAATATTTTTTGGTGATCTTGGGAAAGGTATCACATCTCTAATATTCCCCATTCCCGTTACAAACAACATAAACCTTTCAAATCCTAGTCCAAAGCCACTATGAGGGGCTGAACCAAATTTTCTTGTTTCTAAATACCACCATACATCTTCTATTGGTACTTGGCTCTCTTCGATTCGTTTAAATAATTTATCATAATCATCTTCTCGTTGACTACCACCTATTATTTCTCCTACTCTAGGCACTAGCACATCCATAGCTCTTACTGTCTTGCCATCATCATTTGATTTCATATAAAATGCTTTTATCTCTTTTGGATAATCAATTATTATAACTGGTTTTTTATAATATTTTTCTACTAAATATCTTTCGTGTTCAGATTGTAAATCTGCTCCCCAGTACACAGGAAACTCAAAATTTTGCTTTGAATTTTTTAATATTTCTACAGCATCAGTATATGAAATTCTCTCAAATGGAGTGTCTAATACATGATTTAGCCTATCTAACAATGCTTTATCGTATCTTTCATTTAAAAATTGTAAATCTTCATAGTTGTGATCTAATAAATATTTTATTAAATATTTCACAAATTCTTCGGCTAAATCCATATTATCTTTTAAATCATAAAAAGCCATCTCTGGCTCAATCATCCAAAATTCGGCTAAATGCCGAGTAGTATTACTATTTTCAGCTCTAAATGTAGGGCCAAATGTATAAATTTCGCCTAACGCGAGAGCACCTAATTCACCTTCTAATTGTCCAGATACCGTAAGTGAAGCCTCTTTACCAAAAAAATCTTGAGTAAAATCTATTTTACCTTCAGGAGTAAATGGTAAATTATATAAATCTAAGGTAGTAACGCGAAACATCTCGCCAGCACCTTCGCAATCACTTGTAGTGATAATAGGTGTATGAAAATAATAAAAACCCTTATCATTAAAAAATTTATGTATACCAAAAGATAGATTGTGCCTTATTCTGAAAATAGCGCCAAAAGTATTGGTCCTAGGTCTCAGATGGGCTATCTCTCTCAAAAATTCTAAAGTATGATGTTTTTTCTGCAGTGGATACTCATCTGCCGGACACTCTCCATATATCTCTATCATATCAGCATGTAATTCTATAGGTTGCTTAGGTGCTGGTGATGGTAATATTTTACCTTTTACTCCTATAGCACTACCTGTTGTTATTTTTTTTAGAAATACCTCATCGAATTTATCATGATCTACTACTATCTGTAAATGATTTATAATGCTTCCATCATTTAGAGCTATGAAGCTTATATTTTTGCTATCGCGTCTAGTACGTACCCACCCTTGCACTTTGTATTCCTTGTCTATTATGATCGAGGGATCTGAGTTTAATATTTCTTTGATTTTTGTTCTTTGCATTTAGTTTAATTTTTTATGCAAATTTCGTAAAAATTATAGTAATAATAAAAAATTTATTAGAATCAGCATTTTATTAACTAACCAAATCTAAAATAAAATTATCTATTATTAAGGTAAAAGGTAAAAAGATAGATTTAAGTATTAAATTTTTTTGGCTTTTTTATAATTATCATAAGATATTTTCAACCCATCATAAGCTATTATAATGTGGTCAACTGGGAAAATTTTACTTGCTTCTAGTAGAAATAAACAAGTATCTCTATATTCTGCACTGAAATGTCCCATAATTAAGTTTTTTGCATTCAGATTATTAGCTAATTGAGCTGCTTGGGTAGCTGTCATGTGTTTTTTTGATCTAGCTATATCAGATTTATCATTTAGAAATGTAGACTCGATGAATATATATTCTGGTCTTTTGATTTCTTCGAAATCATATAGTTTAAAAGCTGAATCACTACAGTAAACATAAGAAAAGGGTTGTGGTGGATCTATGGTAATATCTTCGTTTTTAAATAATTTTTTAGTATTTTTATCGAAATAATCTGCCCCTTGCTTTATAGCTTTTATGTCTTCAATACTAGGATTATATTGTTCTACAAATTTTTTTGATATATTACGAGGTCTTAGTTTTTCTTTAATAGCAAATCCACAAGTGGGAGTTGAATGATCTAAGGGAAATGAATATACTTCAAATTTATTATTTTCTGTCAATTTATTTATACCATCATAAGATAGTGATACGAAGGTATATGGGAAATAAGTACCTGATAATTTATCTTGAAAAACATTATCTAATATTGGAATTAAATTTTCATTAGCATATATTGTCAATGGTTTTATTCTACCTAGTAATAACATAGAAGAGATGAGCCCAAATAACCCAAAAAAATGATCTCCATGCAAATGAGAAATCAGAATGTAGTCAATATTTAATATAGATAGACCAAATCTTTGTAATTGGATTTGAGTACCCTCACCACAATCTATTAATATATTTTTGCCTTCTATTTTTAGATATTGAGCCGGACTAAATCTCTTAAAATTCGGAATAGAAGATCCACTGCCTAAGACATAGAGTTCAATCATTTTTTATTTATTTTTATAAGTTTTCAATTTTCATTGAAAGGTTTGCAAATACAAGTTTTAACAATTATTTTAAATATTTTGATAAAATTGTTATTAGAAAAAGTGTATATATTAAAATTTTTGTTCTACTTCTGTCGTGATATATGCTTCTATGAGGTCTCCCACTTTAATATCATTAAAATTTTTAATACCGATACCACAATCTTGTCCTGTAAGTACTTCTTTTACATCATTTTGAAAACGTTTGAGAGATAAAATTTCACCATCGTAGGTTACGATACCATTACGTATCAACCTTACACGAGCATTTTTATCAATTTTACCATCTAAAACTATACAACCAGCTACATTACCAACCTTTTTAATAGAAAATACTTGTTTTACCTCAGCAGTACCGAGGATAGTTTCTTCTATTTTAGGTTCTAGCATACCTTCAATAGCAGATTGTATTTCTTCGATAGCATCATAAATAATAGAATAGGATTTTATTTGTATTTGTTCTTGTTCAGCTAATTTACGAATGGCAGGTGTAGGGCGAACTTGAAAGGCTACAATGATAGCATTAGAGGCTGCAGCTAATAAAATATCAGATTCTGTAATAGCACCGACACCTTTATGAATAATATTTACTTGCACATGTTCATTAGATAACTTTAATAATGAATCACTTAATGCCTCTACTGACCCATCAACATCACCTTTGACTATTAAATTGAGTTCTTTGAAATCTCCTATTGCTATTCTACGACCAATCTCATCAAGAGTAATATGTTTTTTAGCTCTAATAGATTGTTCTCTAAAAAGTTGTTGACGTTTAAGAGCTTTTTCTTTAGCTTCTTTTTCAGTATCCGACACTATCAATTTATCTCCAGCTTGAGGTGCACCATTAAGACCAAGGATTAGAGCCGGTGAGCTTGGTCCCACTTCAGTTTTTGGTTGATTTCTCTCATTAAACATAGCTTTTACTTTACCATAATAAACACCTGCTAATATAGGATCACCTACACGCAAGGTGCCATTATGAATCAAAACAGTAGCTACGTAACCTCTACCTTTTTCTAATCCAGATTCTATAATAGTACCCACAGCTGGTCTTTCTGGATTAGCTTTTAGATCCATCAAGTCGGCCTGTAACAAAACTTTTTCTAATAATTTATCTATATTTGTTCCTTGTTTAGCTGATATTTCTTGACATTGATAGTCTCCTCCCCAATCTTCTACAAGAATATTCATATTAGCAAGCTGCTCTTTTATTTTCTCGGGGTTAGCATTTGGTTTATCAATTTTATTAATTGCAAAAATCATGGGTACTCCAGCGGCACGAGCATGATTGATAGCTTCAACGGTTTGAGGCATCACTTGTTCATCGGCAGCTATTACAATTATAGCAATATCGGTTACTTTAGCTCCTCTTGCACGCATAGCAGTAAAAGCTTCGTGTCCAGGAGTATCTAAAAAAGTAATTTTGCGTCCATTAGATAAAGTTACTTCATAAGCACCAATATGTTGCGTGATACCACCAGCCTCACCTGCTACCACATTGGTTTTGCGAATAAAATCAAGTAATTTAGTTTTACCATGATCTACGTGTCCCATTACTGTAACTACAGGATGACGTGGTCTTAATTTTGTTGGATCATCTTCATATTCTTCTTCCTCAGTCTCATCTAAACTTATAAATTTGACTTCATAACCAAATTCATCAGCTACTAACACTATTGTTTCTGCATCTAATCTTGAATTAATAGTAGTAATCAACCCTAAATCAAAACATTTGGCTATTACTTCAGTAGGCGATACATTCATTATGTTTGCTAATTCATTTGTAGTGATAAATTCAGTTACTTCAATGAGATTTTTTTCTTCACTCTCTACTTGTTTTGATAGTCTTCGTTGTTTTTTAATTTTTTTATAATGTGTAGGAGTACTCTTTTGCTTAGTTTGAGCTTTTGCTAAAGTTTCTTTGATTTTTTGTGTAATTTCTTCATCTGTTAATACTTTTTCTTCTCTTTTTTTTCTACGTTGAAAATCCCTATCACCATATTTTTTTTGAGGTCTATCTTTCTTAGTAGTTGTATGTTTTTGATTTAATTTATTATCAGATTGTTTATTATCATAATATTTTTGTTTTGGTTTTTCTTTTGTAGTTACATCTGGTGAATTTTTATCCCATTTTTTGCCACCTTTTGTATCAGCTTCGGCAACTTTTTTCATAGTTTTTTTTCTAGGTCTGGCTTGATTTTTGCCGTTTTGCTTGCTTTTTTCTCTTTTAGGTTCTACTTCATCCAGATCTATTTTATACTTAACCTTTAGATTGATTTCTTGTAAATAAGGTTTTTCTACTTTTTTATCGATTTTGGATGGTTCTTCTTCATTTACAGGAGTATGCTTTATTGCTTCACTTGCAATTTTTGTCTTAGATTCTGTTTCTGAAAGTTCTTCCTTTGTGTATTTTTTTGTTATTAATTCTTCAGTTGCTTGTTCTTTTTGTTTTGTATCAGCTATAGTGTGTTGTTGTTCTTTTGGTTGTATTTTATCTTCTTTTATTTTTTGTTTTGATGTAGTACTGGGTTTTTCTTTTGTAGCTTTGTCTACCTCTTCATCTAAATCTATTTTACCTTTTACTTTAATATTAAATTCAAAAGATTTAGTATCTTGTTGTAAAGGTTCTGTTTTTAAATCAGTTTTTATCTCTTTTTCAGTAATCTTTTTTACTTCTTCAATTTTTGTATTTTGATCTTCTTCAATGCTTGTATCTTTATCTTTTTTAATGTTTGTATCTTTATCTATGTCAAGGTTATAGTATTCTTTTATTATTTGAAAAGCTTCCTCAGTTACACGGTCATTAGGAGTATTTACTTTTATTCCATTTGTTTTGAGTAACTCTTGTAGCTCAGCAAATGTAACACCTAATTCACGTGTAAGTTGATTTAATCTATATGTTTTAACTTCATTCATATTTTAAAATCTCTCAATGCAAAATTAACTTATATTTTTTAAACACTTTTTTATATTTATTTTTAATTAAATTTATAAATCATTACAAAATCATTCAAATTCAACTTTAATAATTTTTTGAATTTCTTCTACAGTTTCTTCTTCGAAATCTGCGAGGTCTGCTAGATCTTTTACAGAATAAGATAGTATTTTTTTAGCAGTATCACAACCGATAGCTTTTAATTGATCTATGATCCATTGATCGATAACGTCGCTAAACTCTTGAATATCAATATCTTCTTCTTCGCCTTCTACTAATTCGCGATAAACTTCGATATCATAACCAGTAATGCGCGAGGCTAGTTCAATATTTTGTCCATTTTTGCCGATAGCATAAGATATTTGATCTGGCTTCACCACTACCATAGCTTTGTTATCTTCTATTTGAATATCAGAAATTTTAGCAGGTGCTAGAGCTCTTTGTATAAAAACTTTTGGATTATTTGAAAAGTTAATTATATCAATATTTTCATTTCTTAATTCTTGGATAACAGGGTAAATACGAGATCCTTTTACACCTACGCATGCACCTACAGGATCGATACGGTCATCATAAGATTCTACAGCTACTTTAGCTCTTACACCAGGGATACGTGCTATCTTACGAATAGTTATTAGGCCATCAGATATCTCTGGTACTTCTTGTTCCATTAGCCTGGCTAAAAAATCATTACTCGTACGAGACAAATAAATATATGGAGTTCCCCCTCTATTTTCTATTTTGTAAACTGTAGCTCTGATAGTATCGCCTTTTTTGTAATGGTCGCCAGGTATCATTTGATCTTTTGTTAATATTAGTTCTATATCATCCTCATCTATTACTATAATTTCATTTTTTAGCACTTGATGTACTTCTCCTATTACTAATTCGCCAATTTGATCATTATATTTTTCAAAAGTTACTTGGTTTTCAAATTCTGAAATGTGTTGTTTGATCATTTGCAAAATTGTCTGTATTTCTCTACGAGTAAAATTTTCGATTCCATATGGTTCTGTAACCTCTTCACCTATCATAAAATCAGGTTCTATCTTGAGAGCATCTTTTAATTCTATTTGTGTATTATAATCTTCTAATTGTCCATCTGGCACGATGATTCTATTACGCCATAATTCTATATCTCCAGTTTCAGGATTTATAGCGAAATAAAAATTAGATGCGTCTCCATATTTTTTTTCCAAAATATCTTTAAAAATATCTCCTAATAATTCCATCAAAGTTTCTTTGTCTACACCTTTAATATCTTGAAATTCATTAAAAGCTTCCAATAAACTTACTGTTGCCATAAATTTTAATATTTTAAAACTTCTTTACATTCTTTTATTTCTGATAAATCTATTATTTTATCTTTTTTTTCTTTATTTTTTTTAATTTCTAATGTTAATTTTTCATTTTCATATTTTATGAGTTTCCCTCTAAAGATTTCATTATTTATAGTTTTTATTTGCATCAAATGTCCTATATGTTTAGGATACTGACGAGGATTGATTAGTGGATTACCAATACCATGCGAAGATACATCTAGTTGAAAATCATCTTCTATGAGTGAGAGCTTTTTTTCTACATATCTACTTATTTTTATACAATCATCTATGGTTACATTACTATCTCCATCTATAAATATCTTTATTCTACCGTGAGTATCTACAACTAACTTGGTAAGAAAGATATGTGTCCCCTCAGTTACTTCATTTACAATTTTTTCAATATATTCTTTATCTATCATCTTTTTATATTACAATTAGAGGGAGCTAATTGCCCCCTCTCTTATATGCCTACTGTCCGACCAGGATTCGAACCTGGACAGGCAGAACCAAAATCTGCAGTGCTGCCGTTACACCATCGGACAATTTATTTTGCAAAATTACAAAATTTTTTTTATTTGAAAAAATAAATTTTATAATTTAATTAATAGATTATAACTGATAGATTTAATTTATTATAATTATCTAGTATTATAATAAAATTTTAGATTGATACAAAAAAATAACTATTTTTTAATTATTTAGGTTAATTTTTTTACCACAAAGAGCACGAAGATGATACACTTTGCGGATTCTTTGAAAACTTTGTGGTTAATATATAACTGTACAATGATAGATAAACCAATATTAACAAATTAATTTTTGTAAAATCTCTCTTTTTTTAATCTTTACCCATGTAAAACGTTATAGAACCTAATTTTTTATATTATTAAAAGGCAATTTAATTATTGAAGCATACGAAAATAAGTTTTTATTTGTTAAAATGTCTAATTTTATTAATTTTGAGAAAAAAAATTAATTTATGCAAATTTTAATAGTCGATGATGAGAAAGATATAATTGAATTTTTGAGTTATAATCTTACAAAAGATGGATATAAAGTTTTAAAAGCTAGTAGTGGTATGAAAGCACTCGAAATTGTAGACAAGCATAAGCCAGAAATTATAGTTCTAGATATTATGATGCCAGAGATGGATGGTATAGAGACTTGTAGACAAATACGAGAACTAATAAAAAATTATCATCCTTATATTATTTTTTTAACAGCACGTAATGAAGATTTTACTCAAATAGCAGCTTTAGAAGCTGGTGGAGATGATTTCATAGCTAAACCGATTAAACCTCGTGTTTTTATTAGCAAAATTCATTCTATCGAACGTAGGCTAAATAATGACAAGGAATTAACAAATGAAATTACTATTAGAAATATTACCATCAATCCAGAAAGATTTGAAGTAATAAAAGATGATATGCCAAACATTTTGCCAAGAAAAGAATTTGAATTACTATATGAATTAGCTAAGCGTCCAGGTAGAGTTTATACTCGTGATGAACTATTGGATAAGGTGTGGGGTAATGATATAATAGTAGGAGAGCGTACCATAGATGTACATATCAGTAAGCTAAGAGAAAAATTAGGTGCAGACCTTATACAGACTATCAAAGGTGTTGGTTATAAGATAAATCCATAAATGTTTAAAAAATTTTTAAATGCAGGTGATCCTAAAAATTTATCTTTAGTTTTTACTGCGATTGTTTCTTTATTATTAATAATAAATTTTATATTATTTATTAGTATTGATTTACATGTATTTATATGGATAATTATTTTATTAATTGAAATTATTTGTATTTATTTTTTATTTAAAAAAATAAATGTAAAATTTATTTATGATAAAATAAGATTGATTTATAAAAATATAGCTACTAAGCGATTAGGAGACGACAAACAACCAATACAAGAATGGGTCAAAGGTGATGTTTTAAATCGTGTGCAGCAAGATGTAGAAAGGTGGCTTGAACTTAAAAATTTGGAAATCGCTACATTAAAAGAATTAGAAAATTTTCGTAAAGATTTTTTAGCTAATGTTTCTCATGAACTTAAAACTCCTTTAACTACACTGCAAGGATATGTAGAAACACTCATAGATGGTGCTATAGCAGATCCAGAGGTTAATCTAAAATATTTGCAAAGATCTTCTTTCACTATAGAAAGAATGATTTCTATGGTTGAGGATTTAGAAACTATCACTAAGCTCGAACAAAACTCAGATCATTTGAAAATTGAAAAATTTGATTTTATCTCTTTAGTAAAAGAAGTTTTAGATATGATGGAACTGAAGGCAAATACTAGAAATATTAAAATGATTATTCAGAATCATACCACTATTCCTGTATATGTTTTAGCTGATGTAGAAAAAATCAGACAAGTTTTAGTTAATTTAATTGATAATTCTATAAAATATGGTAAAGAATTTGGTAATACCTTCATTAAAATTTATTATTTTGAGCAAAATTTATTGATTGAAGTCGAGGATAATGGAATTGGTATACCAGAAGAACATTTACAAAGAATTTTTGAAAGGTTTTATCGAGTAGATAAAAGTAGAAGTAGAGAAGTTGGTGGCACTGGATTGGGCTTAGCTATAGTGAAACATATTATTGAGGCTCATGGTCAGCATATTAATCTACGATCAAAAGTGGGTATAGGTACTACTTTTACTTTTACTTTGCCTTTAGCAAGTACTAAGTAGCCTTATATAAAAAAATTTGTGAGTATTAAATTATAATTTATTTTAATTTTGAAAAAACTATAAAAATGAATTTTTCTAGAATATTAATTTTATTATTTATAATTTTTTCATTTCAGAGTTGTGAATGTAATAGAAAAAATAAAGATAATTCATCAATAGATAATATAGATGTTAGACAGTATGAAGAGTCTTTATTAGAAGCTAATAAACTATACCTCGAACAAGAGCATAGAGATATTTCTGCTTATATTCATCGAAAAGGGTGGCAAATGGATACAACGCCACGAGGTGTATATTATATGATATATTACAGAGGAGATGGATATATACCTGAGCGTGGAGACATTGTTAGATTTGCTTTCAAAACTATGCTTATCAATGACCAGGTGTGTTATGATTCTGAAATAGATGGCCCCAAAGAAGTAGAGTTAGGTAAAGCAGACATAGAAAGTGGTTTAGAAGAAGTTTTATATTATTTACCCGAAGGTACCAAAGCTTATGTTATCATCCCATCTCATTTAGCATTTGGTTGGTTGGGAGATGTAGAACGTATCCCATCGAGGGCTGTTCTCATTTATGATTTGCATATTTTGAAAGTGATTAAAATATAAAAAGATTAAAACTCTTCGTATGGGACTGGCAAAGGGTGCCGAGAGTTGTATCGTAAAAGAAAATTGTATATAATCTTTTGCTTTTTCTTTGCATTTTTCAGTTCATTATACAAGGCTTCATCCCTTTCTTTTAAAAAGTTTAAAAAATTATTATAATTAAAATAAAACCTCAATCCAGTTTCTAACTCTACAACATATTCTACATTTACTTTTCTGCGCTCTGTTACTGGATAAGAAACCCAATAATTATAATAAAAAAAATCGTCATAAGAGTGATAATATGATATCTCAATGTCAAAGAAATGTACTAGTGCACCAATAATAGTAGCACGATAAAAGCTGTTTTCGTAAGCTTGCTTAATATATAGAGAATTTTCGAAAACAAAAGCAAAAAAAGTATCTATGCTGCAATATCTTTTTAAGCTGTCATCTTTACAAGGCACTTCTATGTCTAATATATCACCATATTTATTTTTTAGAATGTAAAAATCTGTATAATCAGGTGTATTATAATATAATGATTGTGGTTTGACATATACACCATCATTAAACAAATATTTTCTAATTACAATATCATCTTGAGCATAGTATACAGTAGGCAGGATTATTATAAATAAAGTGATAAAAATTTTCAACTTCATTTATTAGAACTTTATTGATCTAATTTTTGTAAAAATGTAGGCTTATGTATGATATAGCGTTTATATATTCCTTCTCCTATAAGTCCATAAGAATCGTAAGCTTTTACTTCGAAAGTTAAAACATTACCTTCTATTTTGATAAGTTTAGCAATACTTCTTACAGTATCACCTATTTTTGTTGCTTTAATGTGTTTAACATGAATTTCTATACCTACTGTACAATAATCAGGGTCTAATAAAGGATCTACACAATCCATACAAGTTTTTTCCATAAAAGAAACTAAAGCAGGAGTAGAAAATACATCTACTAAACCTGAGTCATACTGAATTGCTGAGTCATCCTGTCCTACTAATTTAAATGCTTCATGTGTTAATCCAATTTCTAATTCCATAATATTAATTTTTTTCAGTGACTCCGGCGGGACTCAAACCCACAACCCTCTGATCCGAAGTCAGATGCTCTATTCACTTGAGCTACGGAGCCAATTATTACAAAATTAAATATTTTTTATTAAATGAATAAATTAATTTTTAAAATAAACTTTTTGAATATTTAATTGTCTAACTTAAAAATAATTGACATGTATCAATTAGTAATACAAAAAAGAATAACAATTAGAGAAAATGAAGTTTTGGCTGAATATCTAGATGAAGTTTCTCAGGAGCCATTACTAACTCCTGAGGAAGAAGTAGAGCTAGCTAAAAGAATAAAAATGGGAGATAAAGAAGCTCGAAATAAATTAATTAAAGCCAATTTAAGATTTGTCATATCTGTAGCAAAACAATTTTCTCAGACAGGATTACCATTGACTGATTTAATTAACGAAGGTAATATAGGTTTAATAAAAGCAGCAGAAAAATTTGATGAGACAAAAGGTTTTAAATTTATTTCTTACGCGGTATGGTGGATACGACAAGGTATAATACAAGCTTTGTCTGAGCATGGTAGAATAATTAGATTACCAGGAAACAAATTGACATTAATAAATAAAGTAAAAAATGCTTATAATTTATTAGAGCAAATTAACTCGAGACCTCCTACAATAGATGAATTATCTGATATGACAAAATTATCACCAGATCAAGTAAAAGAATTATTAAATTATGTGGATAATAATGTAGATTCATTAGACAATACCATAAGCGAAGAAAGTGAAAATACTATTATAGATTTTATCCCTAATCATAATTCTCCAGCTCCAGATACAAATTTAGAGCAAGAATCTTTAAAAATAGAAATACAACGTATTTTACAAATATTACCAATACGTGAACGACAAATTATCAAATACTATTATGGACTTGATGGTACTCATGCATTAAGTATTGAAGAAATAGCTAAACGAATGGATTTATCTACTGAGCGTGTAAGACAAATAAGAGATAAAGCATTAAGAAAACTTAAAAATAATAAAGAAATTAAATTGCTGAATCAATATATTAATTAAAGGAATAAATTTAAGATATTTTAGTTAGTTCATTTCTTTTTTATACCAATGCAACCAATAATAATTGGCGGTCAAAATTGCGGCATAAGCCCACACTGGGTAAGCAATTTTATCAGTATCTAAAAAATTATTTAGTAACCCATGCAAAAAATAGGCTAAAAGTGCAATAGTTACTGAGAGCACTATCATGCTTCTATTAGTATCTAACTTTTTCAATTTAAAAAACAATCTAAAACCAGTAACAAAAAGAGAAATTACTATTGCAATAACGGTCAGCATACCAGGAATACCAGTTTCGGATAAGGGACCTAGAAATTCGCTATGTGCATTGCCTTTAGTGCCAGTATTTGTACTAATATATGTTTGATATTGAGGTAATTGATATGGAGCATAGATAAATTGATATGTTCCGGGGCCGCTACCTACTACTGGATGATCTTGAGCTATTCGAATAGCTGATACCCAACGATTTATTCTCTCAGTATTGCTCAGATCTGTACTGATATTAGTAATAGAGCGAACGTGGGATGTTGCGTCTTTTCGAGAAACATTAGGATTTCTCTCCATTTGAAACATTATTGATTGGTAATTTATAAAAAATAAGGTAAATATTATCACTAAGCCTAATAGAACGTATCTAAATTTAATACCTAATAAAATAATAACCCCTACTACTAATGCTATTGCAGTACTAACCCAAGCAGCTCTACTAGACGATAATATCAGCCCTAGAGTCAATACTAAAAAACAAATAAAATAAAGTATACGATTATTTAAATGATTTGTTTTATTAAATGTTTGCATAAAAGCAAAAGGTATTATTAGAGATAAAGCAGCTCCGTATATAGTATGATCCCTATAAAATGGTTGAGATACCAGATACGACATCTTAAAATCAAAATTATATCCTGCATGTTTAATAACTGCTATTATCACTATTATAACTAATGAGAATAAATATAAGTTTAAAAATATATTTTGGTATTTTATATCTTTGAAAAATACTGATACACCTAAGAAATATGCAGGTATCATTAACCACGCATGAGCTAATACAAATTTCCAAGAAACTACCGGTATTTGACTAAAAAAAGCAGAAAATACTAGCCAAACAAAATATATTATTATAGTAATAGTGATAGAATGCTTAGAATAACCAATAGGTGAATTATTAGATATAAATCTATACAGTGCCAAAATCAACAATCCTAATAATATAGGTTCCGATGGTATTGACAAAGCTAAATTAAAATCTATATTTTCAATAGTAATAGAAAAAGGAATAATAACTGCTAAGGCCAAAAATATTTTTTCGTAAGAAAAAAAATAATAATAAAGCAATAATAATAAAAAAGGTATTAGGGCTACATAATAGAACTCATAACCCATGGCAATAGTATTAACAACAGCTAAAATAATAGCTGATAAAAAAATCCAAAATATAGTTTTATTAGGTATTGTTTTTTTAGATTTATCTAGCACTATATTTTAATTTTTTCTTATATTTCTCATAATTTTCATAAAAAATCAAACAGACCAGCGTGAGGACAAAAGCAGCTAAAGCAGAAACTACTACTATCAACCAACGAACAGGATATGCTTTGCGGTCGGGTGGATATGCATATTCTACTACAAATTTTTGAGGTATTTTACTGAATGCATCTATTTTAGCCTCATCATATTTCTGTTGAAATTCTATTAATCTTCTATTTAAAAGTGCTAACTGTTCATTTATTTGTTTATATAAAGCTCCATACTTAGTGATAGTATCTAACTGAGCTTGCAATATATTGACAGCATGTGCGTTGCCTCTACCTATCTCTCTACCAATAGCTTCGGTTAATCTCTCTACTTGTAAATTATAATCGCCTATGCCTTTTTGATTTAACCATTTTAGAGAATCTTCTTTTTGATTGATTTGCTGTTGTATTTCTAGATATGTCCCTTCTACTATTTTGAAACCTTCAAGGGCTCGTTGACGTTGAATTTTTAATTTCGTACTATCATATAACTCTGCAATAGTATTGGCTATATTAGCTGCTAATATTGGATCTTCATCTCTTACTTTTATCTCTACAGACAAATATTCTGTCCTGCGAAATTTTATATTACTCTCATATTCTTTATATAAAGCTGTTCGAGCATATTTATATTTGGGATCTATTTTCCAATGATTAGCTAAGTCAAATTTTTTAATAATGGTATCGCGTATTTCATTTGATTTCAATATCTGTATCATTTGTTGTGCTTGCTCTTCTTCGCCAAATTGCAATATATCTTCTCTGCCACCTTGATCGGTTATTAATGCTTTGGATATAGCATTACTCATAGTCGGGAATAGCGTAACCTTAGCTTCATATTTTTCCTTTATTAATAATGATATTATAGCTGCTATTATAGCTGCTACTAATGTGGTAATTATCAATATTTTTCTCCATTTAATGAAAAATATAAAAAAATTACTACTGTCAAAATTTACTTGTTCATCAATAGATGGTTTGAAATCTTCCATATTTAAATTTTTATTAAAAGCAAAATTAATAGAAAATTAAAACATATTATAAAATTTACAATAATANNAAATCACAAATAATTTGATTTTAAAAAAGGAATGTAAAAGATTGATGCTGAAATAGTTGCAATTTTTTATAATAATATTATTCCTCTTCATCAAAAAATTCTTTGAAATCTGGATAATCTGGCCATAGGTCATCTATACCTTCAAATTCTTTTTCTTCATCTTCTATTTCTAAAAGATTTTGTATTAATTCAGGAGGAGCACCAGTTCTATATGCATAGTCTAATAATTCTTCTTTTGTTGCTGGCCAAGGAGCATCTTCTAATTTAGAAGCTAATTCTAATGTCCAATACATAAAATTTTTCTTTTAAAAATAATTTGCAAAGATATATTTTTTTTTTAAATAAAAAAATTAATAAATTTTCGTATAAACAGCATTGATAGTATCAATAGTATTTCCATCATTTACAATATAATCAAAATTAATAGTAGTCTTATTATTTTGCATAAGCCCACTACCACGAACATTTATAGAGTTATTACATGTCAATTGTGAAGGAATATCAACAGCGAGGTCATTGACAATTGCTCTAACAATTTCATTGTTACCAAATTGGTGGAAATTATAAATATTTATATAATTCAATGTAGTGCTATCTATCTTTATCACTACATTATAAGCAAAACCAGTATTTATTTCTTTGCATTTCCACGTGCCTGCGAAATATTCTCTTAGATCTTCATCTTCATTATCATTTACACAAGCTGTGGTGATAAAAAAAGTAAAAATAAGTAAAAATAATGTATATTTATTTTTAAACATCCGCATTAACATAATTATTAATTTTTACAAAACTAATTAAAAAAAATTAAATATTATATATTATTCTTCCAACTTTCAATTATTATTTATATATTGATTAAAATATTACTTGTAATTTTGCAATATGAATAAACTAAAACGAAATTTTTGTATAATAGCTCATATAGATCATGGTAAATCAACTTTGGCAGATAGATTGCTGGAGCATACACATACTATAGATCAAAGAAAGATGATGGATCAAGTATTAGATAATATGGACTTAGAGAGAGAGAGAGGGATCACTATCAAAAGCCATGCTATTAGAATGCAATATAATTATAAAGGACAAAATTATAGTTTAAATTTAATAGATACACCTGGGCATGTGGATTTTTCTTATGAAGTCTCCAGGGCGATAGCTTCATGTGAAGGAGCATTACTAGTAATAGACGCAACGCAAGGTATTCAGGCGCAGACCATTAGTAATCTCTACCAAGCCTTAGACCATAATTTAGAAATCATACCAATAATTAATAAAATTGATATGCCAAATGCAGATCCTGAAGTTGTAAAAGATCAAATAATAGATTTGATAGGTTGTAGTAGAGATGATATTATCGAAGTTAGTGCTAAACTGGGTATAGGTATAAATAAAGTTTTAGAAGCTATCATAGAGAAAATACCTCCACCCACTGGAGACTATGATTTACCATTAGAAGCTTTAATATTTGATAGCATATTCAATCCTTATAGAGGAGTAATAGCATATTTTAGAATTTTTAATGGTACACTAAAAACTAACGATAAAATAATGTTTTACTCTAATAAAACTATTTATGAGGCAGAGGAAATCGGTTATTTGGGTTTTTATAATGAACCTTGTAATGAAATGAAAGCTGGGGATGTGGGCTATATTATTACAGGTATAAAATCTACTAAAGATATTAGAGTAGGTGATACTATTACTCTAGCCGATAATCCTTGTAATAAAGCTATTGAAGGATTCAAACCCGTTAAACCTATGGTTTATGCAGGAGTCTATCCTGTCTCGCCAGACGATTATGATAATCTCAGGGAATCTCTAGAAAGATTACAACTAAATGACCCTGCATTAGAATTTACATTAGAAACCTCTAACGCTTTGGGATATGGTTTTAGATGTGGTTTTTTAGGTTTATTGCACATGGAAATTGTACAAGAAAGATTAGAAAGGGAATTCAATATTGATGTAATAATTACTGTACCTAATGTCTCATATAAAATTTATACTACTAAAGGAGAAATTGTTGAGATTCATAATCCCGTTGGATTGCCTGATCCATCTAAAATAGATCGTATCGAAGAGCCATATATAAAAGCACAAATCATTACTAAAAGTGAATTTATTGGCAATATAATTAAGTTATGTATAGATAGACGTGGTGTTTTTGTAGGTCAGGTATATCTCTCTTCTGATAGGGTAGAATTAACTTTTGAGATGCCTCTTGTAGAGATTTTATTTGATTTTTATGATAAGCTAAAAAGTATATCACGAGGTTATGCTTCATTTGATTATTTCGATATAGGATATCGTGAAACTGATTTAGTAAAATTAGATATTTTATTAAATGGAGAAAAAGTAGATGCTTTATCTATACTGATACACAGAAACAATGCTTATAGCTTTGGCAGGCGCATGTGCGAAAAGCTAAAAAACTTAATACCACGCCACCAATTTGATATTGCTATACAAGCTGCTATAGGTGGCAAAATTATTGCTCGTGAAACTATAAAAGCTTATCGCAAAGATGTAACAGCTAAATGCTATGGTGGCGATATCACAAGAAAAAGAAAATTAATAGAAAAACAAAAAGAAGGAAAAAAAAGAATGAGACAAATTGGTAAAATTGATGTCCCTCAAAGTGCATTTTTATCTATATTCAAATTAGATTAATCTTTTTACAAGTTACACTATGTTTTTGAAATAAATTAAAATTTATTCTATAACAATTTTTTCTATTTAAAAAAAATTACGAAATTTGCACTTTAAAAAAAAAGTAATAGATAAAATAAATTTATGGCAACAAGAATCAGATTACAACGAAGAGGGAAAAAACATCAGCCTTATTATACAATAGTAGTGGCTGATAGTAGTGCACCACGAGATGGGCGGTTTATCGAAAAACTAGGATATTATGATCCTATGACTGATCCAGCTACAATAGAAATAGACATTGATCGTGCATTATATTGGTTGCAAGTAGGGGCTAAACCTAGTGAGACAGCAAGATCACTTTTGTCTAACAAAGGTGTTATGCTAAAATTTCATTTATGGAAAGGTATACAAAAAGGTGCACTCACTGAGGAAGAAGCAGAACAAAAATTTCAACAATGGCTAAAAGAAAAAGAAGAAAGAGTAAATAAAGCTAAAGAATCTAAAAGACAAAAAGAAAAGGAACTATATCAACGTAAACTTGAGCAAGAAAAGCAAGTGAGAATAAAAAAAGAAGAAATCTTGGCTGCTAAACAAGCTGAAAAAACTGAAAAAGAAAATCAGACAGAAAATCATACAGAAAATCATACAGAAGAACCCGCAGAAGTACCTACTGAAGAAAAAACTGATTTAGAAGAAGAAAATACTCAATAAAAATTTTTTAATCTCTATGATTTTTCCAAATAAAAATTCTCTTATTTCTATTGGAAAAATAGTTAAATCTTTTGGTATTAATGGCCATTTATTAGTAAATTCTGAATTTTTAGATGATTATAATTTTAATAAAAGAATAGCAATATTTGTTTATTGGGAATATTGCTTCGTACCACTCATCATAGAGGATCTAGAAAATAGAGGTGATAATTATTATCTAGTAAAATTCGAATTAATAGATAATGTAGATGATGCATCAAAAATAACGGGTTGCAATATTTATGCCTTTAAAGATGATATAGAAATAGAAAAGATAGATTATCTGAGCTCACCCGAGAGGTTTGTAGGTTTCGATGTAATAGATATCTCCTATGGATTATTAGGTAAAGTAATCGGGATATTGCGTGGAGCATCACCACAATTAGAAGTTTCGAGTCATGAAGATTCATTGTTCATACAATTGATACCAGAATATATGGATCATGTAGATTGGGATAATGAAATTATTTTTGTGAATTTACCGGAGCAATTATTTAGTTTTTATGGCCTCAAGTAACCCATTCTATTTTAAAAAATTTAAGGTTTATGATGATAAATCAACGATGAGAGTAAATACAGATGGTGTACTACTCGGAGCTTTGGTTACCCCATCAAATGATAAAAATATACTAGAAATTGGTTGTGGAGCAGGATATATATCTATGATGTTAGCACAAAAAAATCCTTATTCGCTAATACATGCAATAGATATCGATAGTGATACAGTAGCTCAAGCAAATTACAATTTTAGATTATGTAAATGGGCTAATAGACTTGCAGCATATAATATCGCATTAGAAGACTATTCTAATATCTCTCATCAAAAATATAATCTTATAGTCTCCAATCCACCCTTTCATTTAGAAGGTATGAAGTCTATAAATACTAAAAAATCCTTAGCCAAGCATACTAATATTGAGGGTATTAATAATTTTTTTGCTGCTATTTCTAATTTATTAGTAAAGAGTGGAGAATTATGGATTATAATTTCTGCAAAGTCCTATAAAACTATAATATCTATCGCTAGAGAACATTATTTATTTCCTAATAAGCAAATAAATATTAAATCAATAAAAACTAAGAGTAACTCAAAAGTAGTTGTAAGTTTTCGTAAACAAATTACCTACCCATTTGACAATTTAGAATTAGTAATAACAAATGAAAATCAAATTTATACAGATGAATTTATAGAATTGATGAAAGATTACTTATTATTAAAAAAATAAAAATTTTAAATTTTTAGCAATAATAGAGGTTATTCAATATTTCTATTATCTTTAATTAAAATAGATTTAGACTCTTGAGTTTGTTTAATATTTATATTTTTAGAGTTTATATGAATAAATGAAAACATCTTGATTATTCCTTAATTTATTTACATTGAGCAAAAGTGATATTGCTGATATAAAGTCCATTAATTTATTTTCAATTAATTTTGTAGTAATTAGTAATAAAAAAGCTATGAAAATAATTTTTAGATTTTTTTTTGTCTTATTAATTTTTATTAATGGATTAAATGCTCAAAATATTAATTATAATTGCTTTACTATCGGTGATAATGGCAATGATGAAGCTAAAACTGCTATAATTACCAGTGATGGAGGTTATCTAATCGGAGGTTGGACAAATTCATATAATACTGATGACTACGATATTTATTTGATAAAATTAAGTGGAAAAAATAATATAGAATGGTCTATTACAATAGGTGGTACTGAGCACGAAGCTGCCAATAGTATCAAGCAAACTAATGATGGAGGTTATGTCATTGCTGGTTATACTAATTCTTATGGTTTTGGGAGCTTCGATGTATATATTGTGAAAATAGATAAAAATGGAAATATAGAATGGACAAGAGTAATAGGTGGTGATAAAGATGATAGGGCTAATGATATAGCTCAGACTGATGATGGAGGGTATCTAATCGCGGGTACCACTTATTCATATGGCGGGGGGTATAGCGATATTTATATAATAAAGTTAAATAATTTAGGCGAGATAATGTGGGAAAAAACAATAGGCGGTAAAGGATATGATGGTGCCAATATTATAATTAACAGCAATGAGGGCGGTTATTTAGTGGGTGGTTATACTAGCTCCTATGGTAGTGGTGGCGAGGATATATATTTGATAAAGATAAGTAATTTAGGCGATTTAGAATGGACTCGAACAATAGGTGGTAATGGTGATGAGAATGCTTATGATATCATACAAAATGATGATAATGACTATATATTGGTCGGGCATACCACTTCGTATATAGAATATGAAGATGATTTTTATATAGTAAAAATGGATGACAATGGCAATGTAAAGTGGACTAAATCTATTGGTGGTATAGAGCATGAAAATGCAATTTCCATTTTAGAAGTTAATGATGGTGGTTTCATAATAGTTGGGAGTACTTTTACTTATGGTGCTGGGCTTCACGATTTTTATGTAACAAAAATTAATAGCTACGCTGAGGTGGAATGGATAAAATGTTTCGGGACAGATAAAAATGATAAAGCAGCTACTATTATAAAAACAAACTATGATAATTTTTTGATAATTGGTAATACAGAAACCAAAAATTATGATAAAGACATACTGATAATACAGATAGATAAAAATGGTAATGGCTGTTGTGATTCTGAATCAGGTGGTGAGATAAAAGTTGGCGGTGTAGGGAGTGGTGGTACAATAAAAGATGTAATTAGCCAAACTACTACTGGCGGAAATATTTCAAATGTTAATAGTTCAAAAAAAGAAATATGCCAGTAGTAATTTATATTAAATAAAAAGTATTTATATAGCTAAAATATACATCATTTCTATTAAATCTTTATCAACCGCTTTAAAATTTTTCACAGCTCTTTCTAATGGAATTTTCACTATTTGATCATTCATTATCCCAATCATTATTTTATCTTCACCTATTATTAGAGATTTGACGGCATGGTATCCCATTCTGGAGGCATTTAATCTATCTCGCATTGTGGGGTTACCGCCTCTCTGTATATGTCCTAGAATAGTATATCTGATTTCATAATCTGGAAGTTTTTCTTTGACAATTTGAGACACCTTTACAGCACCTCCAGTTTCTTCACCTTCGGCTACGATGATAATAGAACTTTTTTTATTTATTCTCCATCTATTTTTAATATTATCTACCAAATCATCTATATTAGTTTTAGTCTCAGGTATTAAAATCTCTTCAGCTCCATTAGCAATTCCAGTATATAAAGCTATATACCCTGCATCTCTACCCATTACTTCTACAAAAAATATTCTACTATGAGAACTAGCTGTATCTCTTATTTTATCCACTGCTTCTACAACGGTATTGCAAGCAGTATCAAAACCAATAGTATAATCTGTACCATATAAATCATTATCGATAGTACTAGGGATTCCTATAATATTTATATCAGGATATTCATTTTTAAATTCACAAGCTCCTTTAAATGTACCATCCCCTCCGATTACTATTAACGAACCGATATCTTTGCTACATAAATTTTTGTAAGCTTTTTGTCTATGTTTTTTTTCTAAAAATTTTTGACTACGTGCAGAGCGAAGTATAGTACCTCCCCTTTGTATTATATTGCTCACATCACTAGCTTGCATTTTAAATATATCACCTTCTATCAATCCATGATAACCCTCATATATACCATATATATCTCTGCCATTATAGATAGATGTGCGTACTATGGCTCTAATAGCAGCATTCATGCCTGGTGCATCTCCGCCAGATGTCAATACTCCAATATTTTTCATTTTTTTACAAATTTAATTATAAAAATAGTTAATATCTTAAAGATTTACAAATATAATTCTTTTGACATAACAATTAAATTTTTCATTACAAATGAGATGATTAATTAAATAAAATATATTTTAATTATTTACATTATAAAATATTTCCTGTAATTTTGCAAATATTAATAATAAATAGATCATGAAAGATTCAAGAGATTTACCACGCATTACTACATACGTGTTAAAGGAAATGAAAATGCGAGGTGAAAAGATAAGTATGCTAACAGCTTATGATTATAGTTTTGCTAAAATTTTGGATAAAGCTGGAATAGATGTCATCTTAGTAGGAGATTCAGCAGCAAATGTTATGGCTGGCTATTCTACTACATTGCCTATCACTTTAGAGCAAATGATTTATCATGGTGCATCAGTAGTCAAAGGAGTTAAGCGTTCTTTAGTGGTTGTAGATATGCCTTTTGGAAGCTATCAGGGAAATTCAACTTTAGCTCTAGAGTCAGCTATTAAGATAATGAAAGAGACAGGAGCACAGGCTGTTAAATTAGAAGGGGGTAGAGAAATATTAGAGGCAATTGATCGTATTTTGTCAGCTGGTATACCTGTGATGGGACATTTGGGTTTAACACCTCAAAGTATCAATAAATTTGGTACATATACTGTGAGAGCTACTGAAAAAGAAGAAGCTGAAAAACTCAGAGAAGATGCTATGCTACTCGAAAGAGCTGGTTGCTTCGGTATAGTATTAGAAAAAATTCCTGCTTTATTAGCAAAGGAAGTTGCTGAGTCTAGCAGTGTTCCCATAATTGGTATTGGAGCAGGACGCTGGGTAGATGGTCAAGTACTAGTTTTGCACGATATGTTAGGAATAAATCAAGATTTTTCACCTCGCTTTTTACGAAGATATCATAATTTAGAAGCTGAAATTTTAAAAGCAGTAAATCAATATATTGATGATGTAAAAAATCTTGATTTTCCAAATGAATATGAACAATATTAATGATTGGAAAGTTCCAATACCAATTTTATATGAAGATAATCACCTAATAGCTGTACATAAACCTCATGGACTTCTAATCCAAGGAGATAAATCAGGAGATATCACATTAATAGATCTTGTAAAAACATATCTCAAAGAAAAATATCAAAAACCAGGTGAGGCTTTTCTAGGTCTAATACATAGAATTGATAGGCCTACAGGAGGTATTGTTATTTTTGCTAAAACATCTAAAGCCCTTACAAAAATGAATAAAATTTTTCATGATAGGCAAGTTAAGAAAATATATTTGGCTATAGTAGAAAATAAACCAACAATAGATAATGGGTTGCTAGTACATTATTTAAGAAAAAATGAAAAGAATAATAAAAGTTATGTTTCTGATATACACAAAAATAATTATAAAAAAGCAGAATTATATTTAAATTATATAACATCATCTAGTAAATACCATCTTTTAGGCATAGAATTGTTGACAGGAAGACATCATCAGATACGTGCTCAATTATCTCATATTGCATGTCCTATTAGAGGAGATCTGAAATATGGCGCTCGTAGATCACTTCCAAATGGCAATATAGATCTCTTATCATACTATTTGGAGTTTATACATCCAATAACAGGTAATAAAATTTCTATTACAACAAAAATACCTGAATATAATCCATGGCAATTTTTTAAAATACCGGCAAAAAAATGGTTAGATAAAGTTTATTTTTAGTAAGGGTGAAGTGGTGAGATGTGTATGTATAAAGTGATAATATTCTTAGGTGTTTAAATATACACAGGACTTGCTCTCAAGTCCCTATATACATACCACGCTCGCCTGTCTGATGATGCGAG
>LFSZ01000006.1 GCA_001512885.1 Rikenellaceae bacterium DTU001 | reverse complement strand
TTTTGCAAATTTAATAAATTTTCTGATATTAATCCTGTATAAATTTTAACAGACTAAATATTTCATTCTCCCCTTAGAGATTTATTGAAAAAAGAAAAATAAATTTTTTGAATTAGGCGTTTAAGAAATAATTGGCTTTTCTTTGTGAACTCTGTGGTTTCATTGTGTTCTCTGTGGTTAATATTCTATATGTAACTTCTTATTATATTTTTTAACCCAAAGGCCACAAAATTTCATATACAAAGAACGCAGAGAGAGCTATTTTGGGGTTATTATCTAAATGTCTAATTCAATAATTTTTTAATTTATTTACATACTCCTTTAGTGAAATGAGTAATACCATGACTAGCAGCAACGCAGTCATTAGAATATGTGACTCCATTACAACCGCAAACAGGATCATAATTTTGTGGACAAATACCGGAATGTCTTTCTTCTAATTTGCTGTCATAACAATCATCTTTACTACAACTAAAAAATAATACAAATGTTATTAAAATAATTGCAAATAAATGTTTTAGCATAACAATTTATTTAATATAACGATATCAATCTATTAATTATTATAATTTTTATTTTCTAATTTCTTATTAATTTTACCTACTTTTAATTATTAAAAATAAATAATATGAACCTCCATGAGTATCAATCAAAAAACATATTAGAACAATATGGCATTAGAGTTGCGAAAAGATTTTTGGCTTGTAATGCTGATGAAGCTTTTGATGCTGCAATGAAGTTAAAAGAGATAACTGGATCAGATACCTGTGCTATAAAAGCTCAAGTACATGCTGGTGGTAGAGGTAAAGCTGGTGGCATAAAAATAGCTCAATCACCTAAAGAAGCTAAAGAACTTGCAGCTCAAATCATTGGTATGCGACTGATAACACCTCAGACCAATGCAACAGGTAAATTAGTTAAAAAGGTTCTAGTAGAGCAAAATCTTTATTATGTTGGTCCTGATAATGTGCAAGAATTTTATATAAGCATATCTTGTGATCGTAGAAATGAAAAAAATGTCATACTTTATTCTCCTATGGGCGGTGTAGATATAGAAAAAATAGCAGAAGATAGTCCAAATATGATTTTTAAAGAATTTATTGATCCTGTTGTGGGTTTAATGCCTTTTCAAACTCGTAAAATTGCTTTTAATTTAGGATTGAGTGGAGATGCTTTCGCTGATATGCTAGATTTTATTACCAAGTTGTATCGAGCATATATAGATATTGATGCTTCATTAGTAGAGATAAATCCTGTTTTAAAAACAAGTGACAATCTGATATATCCTGCTGATGCCAAGATAGTATTAGAGGATTCAGCGCTGTTTAGGCATCCTGATTTAAAAAAATTGCAAGATATAGAAGAAGAAAATGAACTAGAACTACAAGCATGTGAGGCTGGATTAAATTATGTAAAATTAGATGGCAATGTTGCTTGTATGGTTAATGGTGCTGGGCTAGCTATGGCCACTATGGATTTAATAGCTATAGCAGGAGCCAAACCAGCAAATTTTCTTGACATAGGCGGATCAGCTAGTGCTGAACAAATAGAAAAAGGTTTTAATATTATTTTGAAAGATCCCTCTGTTAAAGCAATTTTAATAAATATCTTTGGTGGTATAGTCAGATGTGATAGAGTAGCTCAAGGAATATTAAAAGCATGCAAAAATCTTAACAAAATAGATCTACCTATTATAGCACGTATACAAGGTACTAATGCTAATATGGCAAAAGAGATTTTAGAAAATTCTAATCTTAAAATCTTAACTGCAAATTCGCTAGATGATGTAATAGAATGTATTAAAAAACTTAACATTTAGATAAATTATCATTTTATTCCTTTACATTCTTAGCATTTATAAAATATAGGAATGATTTTTGTTTATTTTTAATAGATTTTAATTGTATGAGCATGAGAGATAAATACGATAATATTTTGATTATTTTGCTGATTACTAGCATTTTACTTGTATTAATGTATTTATTGATAGGTAGATCTGAGTATTATTTTCCTAAAAGAGACAATTTCGATGTTTATGGTATAGATTTATCTTATTATCAAGGGGATAAAATAGATTGGGATTCACTCTTGTATGGTAATGATACACCGATTGAATTTGTTTTTTTAAAAGCTTCTGAAGGTGTTAATTTACAAGATATTATGTTTAAAGAGTATGCAAAAGAATTATCTAAAAGAAATGTTTGCTTTGGGGCTTATCATTATTTCATTGCTGAATTAAGTGGAAATGAGCAAGCTAAAAATTTTTTGAATGCTATAGATGGTATTGATGTAAAACTACCTTATGTTATTGATATTGAAGAATATAATGATAGAGAGCTTGCAATCAGAAATTTAAATAGTTTTATTCATACCATTAATAATGAAACCTCTCATGATATAATGATTTATACTAATATTTCTACTTATTATGATTTAATAATTGGTAATGAACTAGATCATTTACTATTGTGGATAGCATCTTATAAAGTAGATGAACCTATAATTCCTGGTAGGTATTTATTTTGGCAATATTCTGATCGTGGACGATTAAAAGGTATATCAGAAAAAATAGATTTGAATGTTTTTAATGGTAGTTATAATGACTGGATGAAATATAAAAAATATTGTGGTTGTAATTAATTGATAGCCAAACTAATTAATATATCTAAATATGTATTAGGTAAATGAATATTTAGTCATATTGAAAAGTATAATAAAAATCTGGGTAAAATATATAATCTTCATATTAGTAATTTTTATTAAAATTTAAAATTTGTAATGAGCTTACCAAATTATTTAGAATTCTGAATTTTTGTATAATATATTCTTGATTATTAATTTACAAATTTTCTATTTCTTGGGCGTATATCTTAATTGAGTATTATAATCTTTGAGCAAAAGTATTATCTCATCATAGTTGGTTTCTTTAATAGCACTGAGTTCATAAGCCAAAGTCATTTTAACGGTTTTTTTACCTTTTGGCAGTTTATCAATTTTAGGTAGTAATACTAAAACTGCCTTTGGTGGCAAGGATTTCATCAAAGCCCCATTCCATACTAAAGAAAATTCTGGTATATTTTTATTGCCAATAAAAGAAATTTTAATTTTTAAAAAGTCATCCTCTATCCAAGCAGTATCTATTTTAAAAAAAGGCTTAATATCAGGTATATCCATGTGATTAGCATTTATTAACTTTTCACTACTTTGCTCCATTTCTATTATTTTTTGCGCATTACAAGATATGAATAAAAACAACAAAAGATTTAGATAAAAAATTTTTTTCATTTTCTTATTTTTTATTCAAAATTATAATATTTATTTTAATTAGATATAAATATTTATTTTAATTTTATTAAAAATTGTCAAGCTCTAGGAGTTGGTGTCCAGATACTATTCTTAGTTCCTTTCATTACTCTAATCCAGCCTATAAAAGTAGCTAAATTAGCTAAGTAAAAATGTGTAATAAATCTAAATATTTTAACAGTTTTATTACGTGGGTATAATATAAATCTGTCAATTAAACTTATCAAAATACTAAGAATAAATATGCTAGCAAGTAAAATATATAACCAATGACCTGTGGTAGCCAAAATAATTGAGAATAAAATAATGATAATCAATAAAAATGGCCCCATCCAGCGTAAGACTTTATGAGAGAAAAAACAAAAACTCAAAATATTAAATTTAAGTAAGATAGGAGTGAAGATAAATAAATTTTGTATAGCACCAGCTGCGATACGTATTTTTCGCCTATATTCTGTGTTTATCAATGTAACTGCTTTTTCGTAAACTATAGCATCATTTGCATATATCCCCATATATTTACTTTTTAAAATATTCATACAAATGTACAAATCATCCATTATTAATTTATCTTCTGGTATAGGTACAAAAAGTTGTTTTCTTATAGCATAGCATCCTCCAAATGAGCCCATTGCTGTTCCCCAGATACAACCTTCATATTGCTTGATTTTGGATTCCAATGAAATGTATCTTTGCTCTGGTATTGATATATCATCTTGGCTGTTGATAATATTTATTATTCTGCTGTCTACGAAGCCAATTTTAGGATTGCTAAAGTAAATTACAAGTTCTGAAATAGTTTTTTTGCTAAATATAATATTAGCATCTGTCAGTATTAGAATTTCATTATTAGCTTTTGGAATTAGCTTGTTCAAAATTGAAATTTTACCTTGTCGCTCTGTGAAAAAATATGGCTTGATAAAAGGATATTTCTCGGCCCATTCAGATAAAATTACATTAGTATTATCAGTAGAGCAATCAGAACCTATGAGTATTTCTAATTTATCTAAAGGATAATCTCCATCTATAATAGATTCTAATTTATCTGCTATTACTAGCCCTTCATTATGTGCAGCTATAATAATAGATATATTAGGTGAGAATTCTACGTTTGGCTTAAGACATTTAGGATTTTTAGTAAAATGATTAATAATAAATAATGTAAGTGGATAAAGTAAATAATTATAAATCAATAAAATAGCACTAATCCAAAAAATTATTTTGATTGCTAACATTTATATCAAAGTTTTATAAAAATCTAATAAATCATCTGTTAATTTTTCTAAAGAAAAGTGCTCTTTTGCTAATTCGCGAGCATTATTTCCAATTTGATTTATCAAATTGGGATTTTTTATCAAAAGATTTATTGCATCTGCGAAGTCTTCAATAGAGTCTGCTATGAAAGCATGTTTTTTATTTTCTATCGGTATACCTTCTGCACCGACACTAGTAGTTACAATTGCCTTTCCCATAGCCATACCTTCTATTATTTTAACTCTGATACCACTACCAGAAAAGAGTGGCACTATCAATATGCTATGTGCAGCTAAGAATTCTTTAGATGAAGGAACTTCACCATAAAAAATAACATTTTTAAAAGTTTTGATTTGAGTTTGCAAATTATCATCACAGTTTCTGCCAGCTATGTGCAACTCAGCATTAGGATGAATATTTAATATTTTGTGCCATACTTTTGTGATAAACCATTCTAAACCTTCTTGATTAGGCAGCCAATCTAGTCCACCGATAAAAGCTATTTGCTCGATCTTATCTGTAGAAATAGGATATATAAAATAATCTGATAAAACTAAGCCAACAGGCAAAACTATTTCTGGCTTTTGCTGGCCAAGCCATTTATGTATTCTATAATCAGGTTCTGAAATAGAAACAAGGCCATCGTAGGTATTTAGATATTTTTTTAAGTACTTTTTGAGCCTATTGTATAAGTTTAGAAAATAAATTTTTTTAAAAGGATTGCGTTCGTTTTTTGCTTTTCGTTTCCAAATATAATGCTCTATGTTATGTGCTCTATAAATTACTTTAGCCGATGAATGCTGACGTATGAGAGGTATTAGATGTAATAGGTATAATCCTTCTAATTGTATGATGTCGAATTTTTCATTTTCTAATATTTTTACTAATCTATCATTAAATGCATCTGAATAAAAACGTTCAGCTATGTAAGGAGTGTGCTTAAAAAGAAAATTGACAACAAGATCTTTAGTAGAGATATTAGTATCTACGAAGCAAGTTTCAGCTATTATTTTATCTATCAGATGATCAGGTAGATTATTTTCATCTGAAGGATGCTTAGGTGTAGTCATAGTGAATAAATAAATATCTTGCTCGGCATCTACGAGCCCCTCTATCATAGTAGAGGTAGCCAAAGCTCCGCCATCGTGTGGGGGATAAGGAAATTTATTAGCTATTATGAGAATACGCATAAAAAAAATTATTTATCAAAGATAATAAGAAGTTTTGAAATTGAACTAAATGATAAATTCTGAGTTTTTTTTTAATGAAATATATCGAATTTAATAATTAAAGGACCCTAAGAAAAATTAGTAATCATAGCACTCATGTGATTTTTAAAATGATTTGTTAATATTTTTAATGAAATGTTTAAATCTATTAATGTTATTATATAAACTTATAATTATATATAAATTCACATGTATATTTAAGTTAACTATAATTTATTATAATATTTATTGATTTTTATTGAATTTATGATAATACTAATAAAAATCAATAAATAGAGTATTATATGTTTTTAAATATAAACTTGATAAATTTTAACATTATTAAAATTGCATTAAAATCATACCAATGCGCTTACTAAATAAATTCTTAAAAAGATAAATTTTTGTTTAATTTTCGTCTTTACCTGAGACACCAAAAAAATAATAATAAATGAGAGTTTAAAAATTTTTAAACCCATACATATTTAATAATCATCGACTTTAGTAAATTCTAAAAATATAATATACTCAATTTCATAAGGCCATAGTTCTGTGGCTAGTACATGAGGGAAAAGATCAATAACTGATGTACTAATAGGTTCAGATTTGTATGGCAATTTTATTTTAATTTTATAACTCAGTGTATTGTCGTGTCCGTTTTTAATCATCAGAATAGTATTGATATTATCACCAAATTTTCCTTTTCCTAAAACACCTTGAATTTGATTATTTTTCAAATCACCATCTAGATATTTAGTAGGCTTATCCCATTTGATTTTTTTATTAAAAGGTTTTTGTGACTTTAGTTTAAATTGATAGTGCAAAGAGTCTGTAGTTTCTAACTCTAAAATGAATTTGGTGTTCATGTTAACTACTACATAATTTTCATCTTTTTGGGCATAAATTATAAATGATAAAAATAATAATATCGTAATAATAAAAGGTCTAAGAGTTGTTTTCACGATTTTATATTATTGCAAGTATGATTTTCTTTTTATATAAAGTTTCAGTATAACTGATTTACAAAGTCCCAATTTAGAATGTGCCAAAAATCTTTCACATAGTCTGGGCGTCTATTTTGTTTATCTAAATAATAAGCATGCTCCCACACATCTATTGTCATAATTGGCGTTAATCCATTTTTTATAGGATTTTCTGCATTAGATGTTTGATTGATGTATAGCTTGCCAAATTCATCTTTGCAAAGCCATGCCCATCCAGAGCCGAAAAGTGTAACTGCAGCATTTGAGAACTGTTCTTTGAAATTATCTAAACTACCGAATTGATTTTCTATAGCTTTTAGTAATTTATCAGAAGGTTTAGTAGTGTCTGGTTTATTTAAACAATTCCAATAGAATGTGTGATTCCATACTTGTGCTCCATTATTAAAAATTCCACCAGTAGCTTTTTTGATAACTTCTTCTAATGGCATGTTTTCGAATTCAGTGCCAGCCGATAATTTGTTAAAATTATCTACATATGCTTGATGATGTTTACCATAATGAAATTCTAATGTAGTAGCACTGATATAAGGCTCTAGTGCATTTTTTTCGAATGGTAAAGGAGGTAATGTAATCATAACTTTTATTTTTTATGTTTATGCAAATTTAAAGAAAAAAATCTATAATTATTCAATAATTTATTTATTAAATGATATTTATCATATATTTTTAACTGTCAATTACAACTTTCTAAAGCTGTTTAACATTAAAATTAATTTGTGTAATTAAAAAAAACAAACCTAATATCATAAAATCAAATCACTAATCAGTATTACAAGGTGTTTTTTTTATTTTATATGAACATTTTTCTTTTTTGATAGGTCTGGTAGAATAATCAATAACTTTTTTGTTTTTTAAATTTTCTTTAAACAATGAATAATTGTAAGTTTCCTTTTTAAAGATAAAAGAATCTTTTATGTATAATACTTGCTTGAGTTTATCTTTATTATTATATATATAATATTTTTCTAGAGCATTATTATTATCAATTTTATTTTTTATAACTTCTTTGATTAATATATTATCTGATGCATACTCGTATAGCCATATACATAGAGTATCATACTCACTAGATTGTATTTTTCGACATATATTACCATTTTCGTCATAATCATATACAAATCTTTGTGAAAAATTAGTAGAAAAATCTGTAAGTTCTATATATGATAGCTCGCGCAACCTACCTAATATGTCATAATAATATCGAGTAATATAACGTTGTGTATTAGTGTATTCTATTTTTTCATAAAATGTACTGTCATAATAGTTAAAAAAAGTAACTGAATAGAGATTGGCATTATTGAAAGATCTGATTTTTTCTAATTTATTTTTTTCATTATAAAAATATTCATAACTAATAGTATCATTATTAGAAATTATTTGACTTTTAATAAGTAAAGTATCACGATATAAATAAATTTCTTTTATATTAAGGGAAAGATCATTTACAATGATAGGTTTATTATTATTATTAAAAATTATATTTTTAAAAGGCTTATTATTATGATAAATAGTATAAGAGACACATAGATTATCTTGCGAAAATATTTGATTATTAATTAAAAAAATTATTAATAAAAAATGGAAATATTTACTTTTAAACATAGTTTAACAAAATTATAAAAAGTTTAATTAATTAGTTATATTAGTAATAAATTTTACAATTCATTTTTTAAATGTAAATTTGTATTTACTTTTTATATATGTCAAAAATGTATGATGAAGACTTTTTACGTAGAAACTTATGGTTGCCAGATGAATGTCGTAGATAGCGAAATAGTAGCATCTATTTTGATTAGAAATGGTTTAATACAAACATACAACCCCCAAGATGCCGATATCATATTACTAAATACCTGTAGTATTAGAGAGAATGCAGAAATGAGGATAAAATCTAGAATCAAACAATTGGGTTCTTTTAAAAAAACTAATCCAAATCTTAGATTAGGTATTATAGGTTGTATGGCTGAGAACTTAAAAGAAAAACTATTTGTAGAATTACCTCAATTAGATTTATTAGCTGGTCCTGATGTATATAGACTACTGCCTGAAATATTAAAACAGATAAATGATGAAAATAAAATCATAAACACAACACTATCAAAAGAAGAGACTTATGCAGATGTTTTACCATTTCGTTATGATAGTAATGGTATATCTGCTTATGTTTCTATTATGCGTGGATGTGATAATTTTTGTAGCTATTGTGTAGTGCCCTATACTCGTGGAAGAGAAAGAAGTAGAGATGCCAGCTCCATTATCAATGAAGTTTTATCATTATCAGAAAATGGTTTTAAAGAAATTACTTTGCTAGGTCAAAATGTCAATTCTTATCATTATCGTGATATTGATTTTCCCGCCCTTATATCTTTATTAGCAAAAAATTTTCCAAATTTACTTTTTCGATTTACTACCTCGCATCCTAAAGATCTAAGTATAGAATTGATAGAAGCTATGGCTTCCTTTCCAAACATTGCTAAGTCTATACATTTACCTGTACAATCAGGATCTAATGAGGTATTGAAGCGAATGAATAGAAAATATACTAGGGATGATTATTTAGAAAAGGTCTATTTACTTCGTCGACTTATACCCGATATTACCATAAGTACCGATATTATTTGTGGTTTTTGTGGTGAAACAGAAGAAGATCACTTACAGACAATTGATCTAATGAAAGAAGTAAATTATTTTTTTGCTTTTATGTTTAAATATAATGAACGTCCAAATACTCTAGCTGCTAAAAAATATGCTGATGACGTGACTGATGATATTAAGTCACGAAGACTAAAGGAAATAATTGATTTACAACAAAAAATCTCCTATATGCTTAATAAACAAGATATAGGTAAAATTTTTAAAGTATTAGTAGAAGGTATATCAAAAAAGAACGAAAAGGAAATTTTTGGTCGTAATTCCCAAAATAAAGTTATAGTATTTGCAGGTGATCTAACTCAAAAAGGACAATTTGTTGATGTAGAAGTAACTAATTGCACTTCTGCTACTCTAATAGGAAGGCAAAATTTTGATAAATAAAGATTTCATTATGAATTTTTTTAGTTATATAAAATTAAAATATGTAAATTTAATTTATAAAAAATATAGATAAATAGTAACTATGAACGTCTTAGACAAAGAAAAAAATCATATTATTTTTTTAGGTACTGGTACCTCTACAGGGATACCTGTTATTAGTTGTAAATGTGCTACTTGCATGTCAAAGGATATACGTGACAAAAGATTTCGTACCTCCGCTTTTATTAATTATAATGGATTGAGATTAGTGATAGATTGTGGACCAGATTTCAGATTGCAAATGATAAATAATAAGATAGATGATATAGATGCCATACTTATCACTCACGGACATAGAGATCATATTGCTGGCATAGACGATATCAGACCTTTTAATTTTATTCTTGGTAAAGTAATTCATCTTTATGCTAAAGACGAGATAATGGATCAATTAGACAAGGAATTTCCATATATACTTAACCCAAACGGATATTTTGGCTCGCCACAGATAAGCTACCATCCTATAAGTAATGATGTTTTTTATATTTGTGATCAACCAATAATCCCTATACCAATATACCACGGCAATTTAGAAATTTTAGGATTTAGATTTAATAATTTAGCATATATTACTGATGCAAGCATGATACCAGAGAGTAGCATTCAATTGATAAAAGGAGTAGATATATTAGTAATAAATGCTCTGCGTAGAAGCCCCCATATCTCACATTTATCCCTGCCTCAAGCTTTAGAAATAATCAAGCAAGTAAATCCTAATAAAGCATATCTAACACATTTATCACATTTTTTACCTCCATATAAACAAATTTTAAAAGATTTACCACCTAATGTAATACCAGCATATGATGGATTGAAAGTGACTTTTTGATAACTAAAAATTGATATTATAACTTTTTTATGTAGCTCTAGGAGTTAAACGAGAAAACTCGATTTTCATATATTTATCAATATCTATACAGGATCAATTTTTGAATAATTATTAAATTGACAAAAAACAAAAGTTTTACAAGCAATTGTAGAGAACTTAGATTTTTTTATTTTCATCTAATGATTAATTTTCAAGATTAGTCCTTTTCTGTAGTGATTACTAGACTTCATTTTTTTGCAATTATTATTATTTTTTGATTAACATAATTTATTTGATGATTTATTGAAATGTAATTTATATTTTTAATAAATATACCTACATCAGCTTTTATCTGAGATATAATGAGTAAAAAATAAATAATAGTCGCTGTATGAGCAATTCACAAATTGTTTTTTATAATATCATTTTTTTTAAAAATTTATTAATTTTACTGAATTATTCTAAAAAATACTATAATTAATAATTATGGAATTTAAAGATGCATTAAAAAATCAAACATTATCTAGGGAAGATACTATTAATATCACTAAAAAATATATTGAAATTAATAGATATTTATTTGCACAAAAAACTATATATAATTATCTAAAAACAAATAAATTTGAAGAGGAATTAGTTGAAATTTTAGCAGATATTTATAACTTTAATGGTGAATATAAAAAAGCTAAAAAATTGTATTCTACTATTTATAAAAAATCAAAAAATGATGACTTTAAACATCATATTATTCAAAAGATAAAAAAGACAGAAGAAAGGATTGAACTCTCTAAAAATCAAATCAAACTCGCTGTAGTTGTTAATGAAGATGAGGATGATTTTTTAGATCCTATTATTAAAGGGATAAACTATGATTATTGGGTAAAAAAATATATAATACCAAGAAATTATGCACGATTCCTAAATTTTTTATCAAGAGCTCTGAAAAATAAAATTATTAATAAAAAATTATATAAATTTATTTTAAAAATTACACATAAAAAATTAAATAAAGCTCTGAAATGGGCAGATATAATTTGGGTAGAATGGGCTACAGATAATGCAATAGCTGCTAGTTTGCTAAAACCAAATTCTAAAAAATTATTTATAAGGCTTCATCGATACGAAGCTTTTGATTTTTATCCTTTATTGATAGAATGGCAAAGAGTAGATAATTTAGTTATAGTAAATAATTATATCACAAATATTTTTAACGAAAGAAATGTTAATATTGATAAAAGGAAATTTATATTGATTCCTAATGGCGTTGATTTAAATAGATATGGTTACTGCCAGCATTTGCAAGGTTTTAATATAGCTTGGATATCGCATATTACTCCTATGAAAAACCTACACTTAGCATTAGAAATACTTAGAATATTATTAGAAATCGATGATAGATATATTCTGCATGTAGCTGGCAATTTTACTGATCTTGTTTATAAAAAATACATTAAGCAATCTATTAAAAATATGAATTTAGTAAAGAATGTAATATTTTATGATTGGGTAAACGATATAAATGAATGGTTAGAGGATAAAAATTATTTATTATCGACTAGTGTATGTGAGGGGCATCCATTTAATGTTATAGAAGCCATGGCTAAAGGCATCAAGCCAGTGATTAATAATTTCTGTGGAGCAGAGTTGGTTTTTGATAAAAATTTTTTATTCAATAATATTGATGAAGCTATTAAAATGATAACTAGAGATCAGTACGATTCACAATTATATCGTAATTATATTATCGAAAAACAATGGACAGAAAAAGATCAAGTAGATAAATTCAAAAGATTAATTGAAGAATTGAATAAAAATATTAATATTTCCCTCTGATATATTGAGTAGGATAAATGAAATCGGCTTTTAGAATATGTGCAGCATACATAGGCCAATATGGTTGGCGTAGAAGTACTCGCCCTAGCAAAACTAAATCAGCCCTTTCATTACCTACAATTTCTTCAGCCATTTCTGGTCTTGTTATTAAGCCTATTGCTGCTGTAGGAATATTGAGTGAATTTTTTATTTTTTCTGCAAATTTTATTTGATAGCCAGGATATAGATCTATCCTAGGAGATAATAATCCACCAGTGCTGCAATCTACGATATCTACTAGATCTTTTATTATATCTATAATTGTCATTGTCTCATCTATATTTAGTCCACCTTTTACGTAATCGGTTGCGGAGACTCTAATAAAAATGGGCATATCAGTGGGAATGATTTTTTTAATTTCTGTTAAGATTTCTTGTAATAATCTAGTTCTATTAATTGTATTACCTCCATATTCATCATTTCTATGGTTAGATAATGGTGATAAAAACTCATGTATTAAATAACCATGTGCTGCATGGATTTCTATAGCATCATAACCAGCTAATACGGCTCTAGTAGCAGCTTGAGTAAAAGATATAATTACATCTCTAATATCTTTTTTGTTCATTTCTGTAGGTATAGGATAGTTTTCGTTCCATTTGATAGCAGAGGGGGCAATGATTTTTTCATTTTTTACTTCGCATTTCCTACCAGCATGAGCTAGTTGTATTGCGATTTTACAATTCAATGAATGAATGAGCTTAACAAATTTTTTCATATCAGCTACAAATGTATCATCCCAAATACCCAAATCATTAGCTGTGATGCGACCTCGTTTTTCTACTGCTGTAGCTTCTTGAAGTATCAAGTCTATGCCTCCTATAGCTCGTGTAGCATAATGTATCTGATGCCAATCAGTTATTTGCCCATCATCTCCAGCACTATACATACACATTGGCGACATAGCTATCCTATTTTTTAATTCTAAATTTTTTAATCTAAAAGGTGTAAATAATTTGCTCATAGTAGATTGATTGTTTTTTTTATTATTACAAAATTAATAAAATAGATGGTATTATTGTTTTTTATATAAAAAAAGATTTTATCTTTTTGCTAAATAATATCAAGATTTATTTAAACAACAAAATTATGAATAACAATCAAAATAAATTAGATATAAAAGCGTTAGAAACGTGGCTCTGGGATGCTGCACGTAAACTGCATGGCCCTATAGATGTGCTTAGCAAATATAGGCTCGGTCCTGATGATGTGAAACCTAACACTTTGTTTATTGAAGATGCTGTAGTGCTACTGCAGGAAGCTGAAGAAGAAAGACAAAAAGCAGATGAAAAAATGAAAGCAATCTCAGAAGAGTTGGGAGTATAGGAATAACACAGAAAACGAAGAAATCATCAACCGCATATGCCCTGCTAAAGTCAGAGTGGGAGGTAGTGAAGTGATTTTTAAAAATATAAATTTTTTCATAATTTTGAAAAATTTAAATTAATAAAAGTTTAACTTATGAAAGCAACTGAAGCTAATTTATTAGAATTTATAAAAAAATCTAACCAGTTTTCAATCCCTATTTACCAGAGACTTTATAGCTGGACGGAAAAAGAATGTGGACGATTATGGAATGATATTATGACTGTAGGGAGTAAAAATATTCCCAGTCACTTTATAGGCTCTATCATGTATATAGAAAAAGGTCTATACCAAATATCGAAACAGGAACCGTTACTTGTCATTGATGGTCAGCAACGTTTAACCACAATTAGTTTATTGCTCGAGGCATTGGCGCGTAAAATTGGTGATAACGAAGTAGAAGGATTTTCAGCAAGAAAAATTAGAAATTATTATCTTATCAATTCTCTCGAAACCGGGGATCGAAAATATAAATTACTTCTCTCTCAAAACGATAGGAATACTTATATTTCTATTATTGAGCAGAGGGAATATCCAAAAGAATCCTCAATAAGAATCAAAAATATATTTGAATATTTTACAAGCAAAATTGACAAGTTATCTGAAAATGATATTCAAAATTTATGTCTCGGATTATTAAAACTGTTTATTGTGGATATTTCCTTAAATCGGGATCAAGATAATCCTCAACTAATATTCGAGAGCATGAATTCTACGGGTAAAGACCTTTCACAAGCAGACCTCATTAGAAATTTTATGCTCATGAGATTAGAAGGAGACATACAAAAACGACTATATGAAGATTACTGGCGCCCAATGGAACTTGAATTTGGACAAGAAGCATATGACAGCCATTTCGATAGTTTTATGCGTCATTATTTGACAATGAAAACAGGAAACATCCCTAAAATTAGTGAGGTTTATGAAGAGTTTAAAAAATATTTTTATAACTCACGAAGAGATAATGAAGAAGAATTGAAAGAACTTAAAAAATATGCAGCGTATTTTTGTGCAATGGCTTTAGACAAAGAAGAAGATAAAGAACTGAAAGAAGCATTTTCTGATCTACGCGAGTTAAAAGTGGATGTGTCTTATCCGTTGCTACTTGAACTATACAATGATTATAAAATGGGCGTCCTTTCTAAAGAGGATTTTATTAAAATAATCAGATTGATAGAATCGTATGTCTTTAGAAGAGCAGTATGTGGTATCCCTACCAATTCGTTAAATAAGACTTTTGCAACCTTCGGCAAATCAATCATAAAAGAAAAATATCTTGAAAGTGTAAAAGCTCATTTTATCAAAATGACTTCCTATCGAAGATTTCCAAACGACGAAGAGTTTAAAAAAGAATTGGAATGTAGAGACTTATACAATTTTCGGAGTAGAAGTTATCGGAGTAGAAGTTATTTGTTAAGACGTCTGGAAAATCACGATCGTAAAGAACGAGTGAATGTAAGCGAATATACAATAGAACATATTCTGCCTCAAAATACTAATTTGAACCATGATTGGAGAGAAGCTCTGGGACCGGACTGGGAAAAAATCCAGCAAAAATATGTCCATACACTTGGAAATCTCACGCTTACCGGTTACAACTCCGAATATAGCGATAAATTCTTTACCGATAAAAGGGATATGAAAGGCGGTTTTAGAGAAAGCCCACTAAAATTGAATAGAGGATTAGCAAACCTTGATACATGGAACGAAGAAACAATATTACAACGTGCAGAAAATTTATCAAAAGAGGCTTTAAAGGTATGGCAATATCCACAACTTGATCAAACTATTCTTGATCAATATAGAAAAAAAGAAGAAACCTTAACTGAATATTCTATAGACTCTTATGAATATCTTAAGGAAGGCAAGGCAAAAAATTTGTTTGAGCGGTTCCGTAAAGAAGTCCTATCATTGGATTCCGAGATTAGTGAAGAGTATTTAAAATTATATATCGCTTACAAACTAGAAACAAATGTAGTAGATGTAGTTCCACAAAAAAATAAGCTAAAGCTATATATATACATAAAATTTAATGAACTTAATGATCCTAAAGAATTATGTAGAGATGTTTCTCAAATAAATCATTGGGGAAATGGCGATGTTGAAGTTATTTTAGAATCAGAAGAAGAGATTGGTTATGTGATTGGTCTTGTGCGACAGGCAATTGAAAAACAATTTGGAAATGGAGAAAGCCTATGAATATACTTAACAACAACACACCCCCACAAGTCTACAAAATGACCAAACTTGAAATACTGCCCTAGAAATGTGGAAAGATGTGGCTGGGAGAGTAGTTGAAATCATGAGTGGAGGAACTCCTTCAAGAAAAAAAAGAATATTGGATAAATGGAGATATACCATCGAATAAATTTATAAAAATTATAAAAGCAGGTAAACTTCTGGTCTATTCACCTTGCTAATATTTTACAAGTCACACAATTATTTTACTCTTATTTTACTCTTTTTATCATCATCATTTGATTTATTCCATAATTTTTTTATTCTATCAAAGCTATAGCTATAAGAGATACCAATTCCTTGTGTATATGGGCCATAATAAATCAGTTGGTCATAAGGATTAGTTTTATTAAAAAGTCTAAGTTTTAAATTATCATTAAATTTATAAGAAAGGTCAAAATCGCCAACGAAATTAGATGAATTATTAGAATAGGGGGCATCATAAGTATTCACCCCTACACTACTAGATATCTGCAGTTTGCCTTCTAAAAGCTGAGTAGACAGACTGATTTGAGTTTCTGATGGACTATATAAAAATCCTACGTCTACATTACCAGTAATTTGTGATAGCCAGTTACTAAATTGATTTGAAAGCATTTCAAAAGATGTGGTACCGATACCACTACCTATGTCCATGCCTCTAGTACCAACTGCAGGCATGAAGCTACTAAAAAGTAATAATGAAAAGGCTTGTTGTATTACATCTTGTTCTGTACGCAATACATTTTTTACGAGATTTTTAGTATCTTCATCAGCTTCAGGTAGTTCTATTGCAAATTTGATCTCAGGCGATAGGAAATTACCTGTAATATGGAGTAAAACACTAACTAAATATTTTTGTTTATAAACTTCGGATGAGTCTAAATGACCGACAAGATTATAAAGAGAAGTACGCACATTATTGCGAGCTGTTATATTCATTTCTCCATTCATTACATTTCCACGCCATTTTATTACGCTTCCAGGATCAATATTGAATTTTTCATTTATAGTATTTTGCATTGTTAGATTATAATATCCATCTACTATGGTAATATCACCCAATAGATTTAAATTGCCATCTGTATCCATTGTTACTTGTATCTCGCCATTTGCTTTTACCATAATTTTGTCACCGATCCTAGGGTCGAATTCGATATTTATTTCAGTTTCAGGACTAGGAGATACGCGTAGATTCATAGCTATTGTTGTTTTATCAGATTTTATTTGTCTAGGAGTTTCTACTTTTAATGTATCCGTTATAGTATCTTTAGGATTGATGAAATGAATAAAATCACTTTGTTGCACCACGCTAGATGATTTAATAGGTATGAAAATTGTAGTACCGGGTTCTGTAGTTATATTGCCCTCAATTTTAATAGAATTAATTGGTCCCTGCACACGCAAAGCACCACTTATTAAGCCTTTACCATAGAAATACTCATTCTGATCTCGTGAGGCATTAACAGCTAAGAATTTATTAAATGTTAATCGTGTATCTAGTGTAATATCAGAGAAGTTATTATGTCGCATAATGAAATAACCATTGGCTGTATTGGCATTTGGATCATTTATGGTTAATGATTCTATTATGATTTCATTAGGATTAATCTTAATATTAGTCGTCAGGCTATATGCTACATTCGTATAATCAACTTTTAATCTTGTCCTTATCAAATCAAGTTCCCCATATAGCTGTGGCGCCGAGAAACTTCCCTCAATATTTAGGTATCCATTAGCTATACCTGATACATTAGAGGCAAAGCTAGACATTAATGGTTGCAATATTGCAAGATTTAAATTATTAAAATTAATTTTTAAATCCATATTTTGTTTTCCAGTAGGATAAATATATCCATGAGCTTCTAGGGGTATCCTAACACCGAGGGAACCTATTTCTTTTAATTGCAAATCAGCTTTAATGCCAGATCTGATAGTATCCCACACACTTGTAAACTCCATATTACCTATTTTTTGTCCATTAAAAATCAGGTTTGTAAATTTAAGATCTGCATAAAAATTAGGAAATTTTTGAGTAAAATTACTTAATTCTACTTCTCCATCTATATTTCCATCTATATCATATTGAAAATCTGTTACAAAATTTTTTATTTGAGCTAGTTGTAAATTTTTTAATATCACAGATATTGACTCATCAGGTCTTTTGCCATATATACCATTTATCTTGATACTTTGTGTATTAGTAGCTAATTCGAAGTATGATATGTCTATATGATCATTTATAAAATTAATTTGTGAAGGCTCAGAAATATACCATGTACTATCAGCTATAGATATGAAACTTGGGTAAAAAGACAAATTTATCTCATTAACTTCATTTATTGTAGCACAACCTTGAATATCAGCATTCATAGGATAGTAAATATCTGCATCTGGTATTTTTATTTGAAAATCTATTTTATTTCTATTTATGGTCGACAAAAGTTCTATATTGCTAGCACTTATATCTTTATTAATGACTCTATCAAGATCTAAATTGAGATATGCTACATTATTGAAAGTTTCTAAATTTATATGTATGCTATCAGCTTTTACGACATTGTTATATGCAGCATAAGGAATTAAAATATCAAAATCAAGTTCATTTGTACTACTTTTAAAAGCCCCCTCTAGATATACTTGTGAAACGGTCATATCTGCTATGAAAATATCAATAAAGTTTTGTATAGGTGGTTTTATATGCATTGAAAAATTAAAATCTTGGTAAAATTCTATTGATTTATCCAAGGTATCCTTCATTAATCTTGGTAAATAAGCATATATGTATTCTTTGAATGATTTATCTATACTAGATAAATAAATTTTACCATTTAATTCTAAATCTAAAAGGTCAGATATTATTTTTATCTTTTTCTCTTCATCAGATATAGGAACAATAGTTAAAATCAGAGAATCTATCGTGCCTCTTTTTTTACCTTCACTATATGATAAATTAGTAATTTTAGCATTGCCTGTTATATCATCCAAATTTTGACCTTTGAAATCAGCATAAATAAAAGCAGAAACCAATGTGAGGCTATCATTTCGAGAAGCCTTTAGTTTGTTCATATTTATATTATACGCATCTAATTTTAGCTTAATGGTAGACAATAATTTGCTATATTGTGCTTCTGCTTCGAGATCCAGTCTGGTATTAGGATCATAGGAGTTTATTTTAGCATAATAATTAGTATCTTTTTTATTTATCAGTCCTTTTATTTCATTTAGTTCAATATCAGAAATTAAAATTTTGTTAAGATCTATATCAATATTGCCACTGAGCTTTAAAAGATTGAACCTATTAACATCTAAATTAGTAAAATTAAATGCCAATTGTCCATCAAGGTACTGTAAAGGATTATTAGGAATATTAATTTGAGAAAAATTAAAATTATTAAATCTCGTTTGACCAATATAGATATTATTATTGCCATTGATAGAAATGAATAGATCTTCATTTGGATTTTCTAATGAAAATTGCAAATCAATTTTTTCTGCTAGTCCTTGACCTTTTGCATTTAAAGTCAAAATAGAGATTTCTGGTAGATGAATCTCAGTTGGCAAAACAGATTTGCCCTTTATATTTATAGCACTTATATCTTCATTAGAAATATTTCTACCATTTAAAGCTAATGAATATTCTAAAATATTAGGATATGTTACATTTTTCATTGCAAATTGCAAATCTATAATGGATCCTTTACCTAAAACAAGTTTGAGCTTATCAGAATGCAAATCATTGACGTATCCATTAACAGATCCATATAATCTAATAGGTATTATAATACCTTTTAATTCAGGAGCAAAAAAACTAATATCTATAAATGAAAGATTAGAAGGCCTAAAAGTCATATTCATCTCTACAGAATCTACAAAATATTGAAAAGATTCGAATGATTTATATCTAAACAAAAGATCTGTATTCAAATAAGTTTGTGGTGTGAGTATGTGAGCATTATTTAGTGCAAAATGTTTAGAAGTCATTGTAAAATCCCCATCAAGGTGTTTTATTTGAAAGCCATATTTTTCTTTTGCTGATAAATTGTGTATTTTTACACTGATATCATTATCGTCCATTAATTGAAAATCAGAGATCCATAGATTGAGGTCAAAAAACTCAATAGCATCATAATTAAAAGTACTGTCAGAGGGATGCGTATTTTCATCTACATATTTTACTATTCCATTTGATATTTTAGAATTATTAATAAAAATATGTGGTGTTGATTTTTCTTTTTCATTAGCAAAAAATTCAAAAATAAAATTCATATTTAATGTAGTATCACCTTTATATATCCTAAGATTCACATATGGATCCCTAATTATAGCATCTTTAAATTCCATTTTAAAAGGTTTAGAAAAAGGAGCTATATTTTTAATTTTAGCTTTTAATGAAGATACAGCTATCAAAGTACTATCAAGTTGATCATAGAGTTTGACATCGATTAATTCTATGTTAGTGAACGTTGCTATTTTTATAGCACCTATCTCTAATTTAGCATTCAAATTGTTCTGCCACCAATTTTCAAAAATTTGAATTAAAAATTTTTGAGTTGTAGGTGTTTTAAGAGTAATGATAAGTATGGCTGGCACTGCACATATTATCCATGCCAGCACTAATATTGTATTTTTAAAAATTTTTTTACCTTTGTGTAAAGACATAATTATGAGTTTAATAGTAATGGGGATAGAAACAAGTTGCGATGAGACTTCTGTAGCAATTTTGCATGATGACACTCTTATTAGCAATATAACAGCAACCCAGGATGTACATGCATCCTACGGCGGCGTAGTACCAGAGCTGGCATCTAGAGCTCATACCCAAAATATTATACCTGTAATACATACAGCTCTTCAATATGCAAATTTACATAAAAAAGATGTAAATGTAGTAGCTTTTACTTTAGGTCCAGGACTTGTTGGTTCTTTAATGGTAGGCATTAGTTTTGCAAAATCTTTTGCTCAAGCCCTAAATCTACCCATAGTAGCTATAGATCATTTATATGCACATGTTTTTGCTTCTTTCATACAGTTTCCAAATGAAAAACATGAAGTACCTAGTTTTCCTTTTTTGTGTTTGACAGCATCTGGAGGACATACACAATTACTTAGAGTAAAAGATTTTACTGATATAGAAATCATAGGACAAACAATAGATGATGCAGCAGGTGAAGCTTTTGATAAAGCTGCTAAAATATTAGGATTACCATATCCTGGCGGTCCTCTAATAGATGAATTAGCTAAAAAAGGAAATCCATTTTATTTTTCTTTTCCAAAACCTAAAGTTGCAGATTTCCAATTTAGCTTTAGTGGATTGAAAACTTCACTATTATACCTTGTCAGAGATAATCTTAAAGATGATCCAGGATTTATAAATAAATATAAAGAACATTTGGCAGCTAGCTATCAAAGAACAATAATAGAAATATTAACAGAAAAAACATTTAAAGCTGCAGAAACTTTTGGTTTCAAAAACATAGTCCTGGCCGGTGGCGTATCTGCTAATTCAGAATTGAGAAAAACATTTATAGATAAAGGTAAAGAGCTTGGATACAAAATCTATATTCCTCCTTTGAGCTTGACAACCGATAATGGAGCAATGATAGCTTTTTTAGGTAAAATTTTATATGAGAGAGGCATTACCAGTAGTCTAGATGTAAAACAATATGCAACAGGTGAAAAATATAAAAAATATCACAGCAAAGGTTAAATAAAAGAATGAGCAAATAGAAAATACGAAGTCCAAAAAAAGGTTTTTATGTAGTGAATTTGATGAAATTAATAAATGTTTAAGTTTTTCAAGTTTATATGTTAAATAATTTTTATATTTTTACAAAAATTTTAGGCTATGAAAAAAATTGTAAAAAACACCAGCAAATACCTCGCTATGAGTAAGGAAGAGAATAAAGAATTCTTAGACAACCTGTATTCATTAATGAAAAAATTAGAAGCCGATGTAGTCGATTATCAAGGTCTGAAAATACTCAGCGCCCCGCCACTGTGCCCAGACTGTCGTAGCAATCATATTATTAAAAATGGTTTACAAAATGGGATGCAAAACTATCGTTGCAAAGATTGCGGCAGACAATTTAGAATTACCACTGGAACTTTTGTTTACAGGTTGCAAAAGAAAGAAAAAATGCTCGATTACATCAGATGTATGGTAGCAGGCAAAAGTCTCAGAGCTTGTGCTAAAAAGGTTGGTATCAGCTTACCTACAAGCTTCGCTTGGCGACACAAGATATTAGCAGCTCTACAAAGTTTCGAAGATAATATAAATTTTTTCGGAGTAGTA